>NZ_JBNFOM010000005.1:0-155396 GCF_057364785.1 Brevibacterium sp. LAARM2_SD2
CCGGCGACGCCCGGCCCGGCGACCCGCGTCCGGGTGAGCAGAACCCGGTCGACTTCCGTGATCGCCGCGACCCCGAGGACCCCGCAGAGCCCCCGGCGCTGAGCCGTTCGGCACCACCGAGGATGCCCCGCACGGCTGCCGCCGTGCGGGGCATCGCGTGTCTCGGGTGGCCGATCCGGCGGCCTCGTGTGTGAGAATGGCAGTCGGCCCGCGCTCGTGCGGCCGACAGCCGACACTGCCCCGAAGGAGGTGCTGTGCGATCCCCCATTCCCGACTTCCTCGATGAGACGCTCGAGCGTCATCGCCACGACCGCAGCGGTGCGATGGCCGACTACATCCCCGACCTCGCGGCCGCGGATCCGAACAAGCTCGCGATCAGCATCTCGACGCTCGACGGCGTCCTCTACGACTCCGGCGACTCCGATTTCGAGTTCTCGATCCAGTCGATGTCGAAGCCCTTCATCTACGGCATCGCCCTCGAGGCCCTCGGCATTCCTGCCGTCCTCGACAAGGTCGGCGTCGAACCCACCGGTGAGGCGTTCAACGAGCTCTCCCTCGACAAGACCTCGGGCAAACCGCTCAACCCGATGATCAACGCCGGGGCCATCACCATCCACTCCCTCCTCGGCGGGGAGAACGCGACCCTGGCCGAGCGCACGGAGATCGTCCGCGCCGGACTCTCCCGGTTCGCCGGCCGGCAGCTGCGCGTCGATGAGCACATCGCCGCCGGGGAATGGCAGCAGGCCTACCGCAACATAGCGATCGCCAACATGCTCCGGTCCTACGACGTCATCACCGACGATCCCGACGAGGTCGTCCAGGGCTACATCAACCAGTGCTCGGTCCTCGTCAGCGTCCGGGACCTCGCGATGATGGCCGCCACCCTCGCCGGCGGCGGGGTCAACCCGATCACCGGCGAGCGGGTGCTCTCCCCGAGGGTCAACCGGCAGGTGCTCGGAGTGATGATGACGTGCGGCATGTACGACGCCGCCGGTGACTGGATGACCGAGGTCGGGGTGCCCGCCAAGAGCGGCGTGTCCGGCGGCCTCTTCGGTGTCCTGCCCGGCCAGGTGGGCATCGCGACGTATTCGCCGAAGCTCGACAAGCACGGCACGAGCGTGCGCGGAGCGAAGATCTTCCGCTCGCTGTCGGCCGACCTCGGCCTCCACATCATGAACGCACCGGAGCCCGCCCGCTCGATCATCCGCCGCGATCGGCGCTTCGTCGATGCGAAGGGCGACATGGTCCGCATCGTCAGCCTCCAGGGGCTCATCCAGTGGAGCGGCGCGGAGAACGTCATGCGCGAGATCGCCTCCCCCGACGACGCCATCGACGTCTTCGCCCTCGACCTGCGCCGGGTGTACTCGATCAACGAGGTGGCCCGCCGGATGATCGTCGAGGCGCTGCGGCGACTCGGCGAGGAGGGCAAGCAGGTCGTCCTCCTCGACCCGGAGAACTCGATGGGCTGCAGCGGACCGTCCTCGGCGCTGCCCGGGGTCGAGATCCTCGAGTCGCCGAAGCAGCTGCGCGATCTCGACCTGCGCGGGCTGCGGCGGGTGCGCGACGACTTCGCCGATCAGGTGTCCTGACCGCCTCGCCGGCTTGCGGTGGCGCGATGCCGGCGACCACCTCGGCGGGATTTGCTAAGGTGAACCTAACTCCACCTACAGCGAAAGGCCCCCGCATGTCGACTCCCGCCCCCGCCCGGACGAAGCGCCCGGATCGCCCGCAGGCCATCCTCTCCGTCATCAGCACGGAGACGGTGAGCCCGCATCTCGTCCGGATCGTCGCCGGCGGCGAGGGGTTCGACGCGATCAGGAACAACGACTCGACGGACAAGTACGTCAAGATCATGTTCGCCGATCCCGCGCACGGCCTCACCCCGCCCTACGACCTCGCCGCCCTGCGGGAGACGGCACCGGAGACCCTGCCCCGCAACCGCACGTACACGGTCCGGGAGATGGATGTCGCGGCCAAGCGGGTGACGATCGACTTCGTCGTCCACGGCGACGAGGGCATCGCGGGCCCCTGGGCGAAGGCCGCGCAGCCCGGGGACACGCTCGTCCTCATGGGTGCCGGCGGGGCCTACCGCCCCGTTCCGGCATCGCCGTGGCATCTGCTCATCGGCGACCACACGGCGCTGCCCGCGGTGAGCTCGGCGATCGAGGCGATGGACGCCGAGGCGACCGGCCACGTCCTCCTCGCCGTCGCGCACTCCGCCGACCGCCTCCTCCCCGCGGTCCCGGCAGGACTGACCGTGACCTGGGTCGACTCCGATGAGGACCTCATCGCCGCGGTGAGCGACCTGCCCTGGGCGGCGGGGACGCCGCAGGTCTTCGCTCACGGTGAGCGGGAGACGATCAAGGCGATCCGGCGGATCCTCAAAGAGCGGGAGGTGCCCCGGGAGGCGCTGTCGATCTCCGCGTACTGGGCGCGCGGACGGGCCGAGGACCAGTTCCAGGCCGAGAAGCGCGAACCCATCGGCCAGATCGAGTGATCGACCCGGCCGATGGGCGGGATGGGGTTCTCAGCGCGTCAGTCGGATGTGAACGCGCCCTTGAGTTTTGACAGGGCCGCGGCGATCTCGGTGAGATCCTCGGCGGAGAGCCGCTCGAGGTAGCGGTCGACGAGGAAGTCCTCGTAGCTGACCAGCGCGTCGCGGTACTTCCTGCCGCGGTCCTGCAGCTCGAGGACCTGCACGCGCCCGTCGCGCTCGCTGCGGCGGCGGGCGATGTAGCCGCCCGCCTCGAGGACGCCGAGATGCTGGCTGATCGCCCCCTTCGTCACTCCGAGGTCGGCCGCGAGCTCCCCCGAGGTGATCTCGGGGTTGTTCGCGATCCGCTCGAGGACCGTGTGCTGCTGAGCGGTGAGCTCGAAGTCGTCGTACTGCGGACCCTCCCCTTCGGAGACGCGCCACAGTTCGACCAGGAGCGTATTGATCCGCGCGGCGGCCGCGCGGGCCTCGGCCTCATCCGGCATGACGCGCCTGCCTCACGGCACCGACCACGGCGGGCTTCGCCGCCGGGGCGTCGGTCGCCGTGTCGCTCGACGTGTCGGTCACCGTCTCGGCCGTCGTCTCACTCACCTCAGTCGCGGGCTTCTTCTTCCGGCGGAGGATCTTCGCCTTGATCGCCTGGAACGCCTCCTTGCCGACGCACGCGATGGCGAGCAGCAGGACGCCTTCCCCGGCGGCGAGGACGCCGGCCACGAGTCCGACCTTGCTGCCGGCGTCGATGGGCAGGAACGGAGCGATCGGGATGATGAGGAAGAAGAGCGGATAGAGGATGAGCAGGGCGATTCCGAACTTGAAGCGGAGTGGTTTCTTCGCTCCCTTTGCGGGAGCCTTGCGGGTGCGGGGTTTCGTTGTCATGTCATTTAGTTTAGTTGACTAAACTAAATGAGTCAACTCGGGTCAGCGCTTCCTCCGCGTCACGACGAATGCGACGACGCCGATGGCGATGAGTCCGACCGCAAGCGCCCCCATGAGCAGGTACTGCCCGAGGTCGGCACCGGTGCGCGGCAGCGAGCCCGCGTTCTCGTCGCCGTCGTCGGCAGAGTCAGCGCTCGCGTCCGGATCGGCGCCCGCTGCCGCTGAGGCCGATGAGCCGCTCGCGTCCGCTTCGGCGCCCTGTGCGTCCGCGCCGCTCCCCTTCGCATCCGATCCGTCGGCGTCCTGGCCGCCTGCGGTCGACCCGGTCGCCGCGGTGGTGCCCTCAGCGCCGGCGTCCGCCTCGGCGCCTGCGGTCTCGTCTGCGCCGGACGCATCCGCGTCGGACCCGGCGGTGCTGTCAGCCCCGGCGTTGTCGCCGGCCCCGGCATCCGCCTCGGCGCCGGCGTTGTCCCCGGCCCCGGCATTGTCATCGGCGCCGGCATTGTCATCGGCACCGGCGTCCGACCCGCCACCGCCGTTACTGAGATCGGCGATCGAGTAGATGCTCGTCGTGCCGGACACCTCACTGCCGACGACGAGGGCGGCCTCCCCGGACGGCGATTCGTCGGGGCTGAGGAACGTGATGCCCTCCGGGCCGAGGTCACCGGCGCTGGCGAGCAGGGCCGTCGGATCCTCGGCGGCCTCGATCTCGTCCTCGACGGAGACGGAGAAGTCGCGGTTGTTGAAGTAGGTCGCGAACTTCGGCTGCGCGGGATCGGTGAGGTCGTAGGCGGCGATGCCGCCGACGCGCTCGAAGCCGATGAACGCATACGTCGTTCCGCCGACCTCGCCGATCGTCAGCGCCTCGGGCTCCGGACCCTTGTCGTCGCTGCGTCCCTCGAGGTTCGACTCGGAGTGGTTGGAGTTGAAGAAGTCGGGATTCGCCTCGGCGGTGAGCCGCTCGAACTCGTCACCGGAATCGGCGACGAGCTCACCGTCGGTCGTCCACACCGCGAACGAGCGGGCGCCGAAGGAGTAGAGCTCCTCGTAGCAGCTGCCGTCCTCGCTGAGGCCGAGGTCGGTGATGACGTTGAGGCGTCCGAGCTCGTCATCGCCGAGCCGGTCGGCCAGCGGCGAGGACTCGCAGACCGGCGCAAGGCCGTCGTCGCCGAGATCCTTGGCGCGGGCGGCATCGGAGAAGTCTCCCCATTCGCGGGAGTCGCCCTCATTGGCGGTGACGAGGTAGTCGGTGCCGCCTGCGGAGAACGTCGAGATCGTGTCGGGCATGTAGGTGCCCTTGAGTCCCGGGTATTCGGCGATGTTGATCGTCGGGGCGTCCTCGGGATCGCGGTCGGAGGGATCGAGGCCGTTGCCCGGCTGCCCGTGGTCCTTGAAGCCGAGAGGGAGGATCTCGGTGACCTCGGCGGAGGCGATGTCGACGACGGCGACCGAGTTCGCCTCCTGCAGCGTCGCGTACGCCTTGTCGCCGGCCACGGTGATGTACTCCGGTTCGAGGTTCCGCGACACCGGCAGGTCGCCGTCGGGGTTGGGGCCGAAGACCCGGACGTCGGCGGGCAGGGTCTTGGAGCCGCCCTCCTCGAAGTCGTTGAAGTCCGCGATCCGCACCGCGTCCTGGGACGGGGCGGCCACCTCGGCGGGGAGATCGACGACGCCGATCGACCCTTCGGGGTCCGTCGAGAAGTCGTCGGCGGGTTCGCCTTCGTTCGCCGTCAGCGCCCGGGTGCCGTCGGGGGTGAGGGCGACCATGTCGGGCAGGGAGCCGACGGTGACCGAGCCGAGCACCGTCGCCTCGGGTGAGTTCGCGTCGAAGAACAGCAGCGTTCCCGGCTGGGTCTTGTCCGCGTCTTCGAGGGCGATGACGCCGAGGCCGTCGTCGCGGATCGCCACCGAGTTCGCGACCCCGGTCCCGGTGATCTCGCCGGTCTTCGTCGGGTTCGTCGGATCGGAGGCGTCGATGATGTCGACGGTCGCCGCCTGGGCGTTGACGGTGAAGACGGTGTCGCCGTAGGTCGCGGTGATCTCTGCGGCGGATTCGTCGAACTGGCCGGTCTCATAGGAGCCGAGGAAGCCGAGTTCGACTTCAGCGTCCGGTGCCGAGGAGCTGATCGGGTCGGGCACTTCCGCCGCACTCGCCCCGGCACCGCCGGTGACGGTGAGCCCAGTGGTGAGACCGGTGGTGAGGAGAAGTGAGGTGAGGGCGGCGGTGATCGTCTTCGTATGCGTCATCGGGTCTCCGAGTCGTGGCGGCGGCAGGCGGCAACGGCCCGCCCACCTCCATATATGGGCAGGGAGTTGTCTCCGGCCGGAACCTCAGATGGACGGCAGGTGAAGAGCCGGGGTCGGTCTGCGCGCCGGTGACGCTGTGACCGGCAGGCTCAGGCAGGGCCGGTTGCCGGTGTCTGCGGACCAGCTGCCGGCGGGGACCTCAGCGCAGACCGAGGGCGTCGACGACCTCGGCGGCTGCGCGCTTGGCCTCGGCGTCGAGCCCGTGCAGGGGTGCGGGCAGGCTGTCGCCGGTGACGAGGCCGAGGTGCTCGGCGATCGCCGCCCCCACCCGGAGGCTCCCGCCGTGGGCGGCGAAGAGGTCCCACAGCGGCTGGAGCTCGGCGGAGAGCTCGCGGGCGAGGTAGGCGTCCCCGGACTGTGCGGCGCGGGTGATCGCGAGCATCGGCTCGGGCAGAGTGCCCCCGATCGCGGAGAACCACGCATCGCAGCCGGCGAGGAGGCCGTCGGCGCCGTACGCGTCGACGGAGACGCCGATCGCTGTGCCCTCCGCGGTCGCCTCCCGGATGTCGGCGACCCGCTGCGTCCACTCCCCCTCAGACAGCGGCAGGCCGGGGATCTTGATCGCGGCAACGCCGTCGAGCTCGCTCAGCCGTCCGTAGAGGTCGGTCGTGAACGTGAAGTGCGTCGTCCCCGGATTGTCGTAGACGATGACGGGCAGGTCCGTCGCCGAGGTGACGGCGCGGAAGAGCTCGACGACCTCGTCCGCGGTGAGCGGGTGGTAGCTGATCGGGGCGAGGAGGAGTGCTGAGGCCCCGGCCTCCTCGGCCGCGGCGGCGTTGGCGAGCACATCGCGTTGGCTGAGCGCTCCGATCCCGACGATGACGGGGATGCCCTGGGCGCGCTCCACGGCGGCGCGGGCGACGAAGGCGCGGGTGCCGACGCTGAGGTAGGGGCCCACCCCGGTCGACCCGAGCGGGGCGATCGAATCGACGCCGGCGGTCACGAGGCGGTCGATGAGCCCGTCGAAGGCGACCTCGTCGAGGCTGCCGTCGCGGATGGGTGTGAGCGGGAAGGCGCTGAGGCCGGTGAGGGCGATCATGACGATGTCCGTTCTCTCGTCGTCGATGGGTCTCCGTCGAGGGTGGCGATGAGGTGTTCGAGCGGCGGGAAGGACGGTCGCGCGTCGGGACTGGCCACGGCGATCGCCCCGACGGCGTTGGCGACGCGCAGGGCGTCGGCGGCGGGGATGCCGGAGCGCAGGGCGATGGTCAGGGCCGCGCAGAAGGCGTCGCCGGCCCCGACGGTGCTCACCGGGGTGAGTGTCTCGGCGGGTGCGAACGCGATCTGCTCACCGTTCTCGAGCAGGGCCGATCCCTGCGCCCCGTAGGTCACGGCCACCCGGCGAGCCGTGGCCAGCTGCGGCAGCGCGGCGTACTCGGATTCGTTGACGATGATGAGATCAGCACGGTCGACGACCTCGGCGGGCAGAGGAATCGCGGGGGCGGCGTTGATGACGAACCAGCCGCGCACGGTGCGGGCGAGGTCGCTGATGACCTCGAGCGGGATCTCGAGCTGCGTGAGCACGGTGTCCGTCTCGTCGAACCTCAGTCCGGCGGCGCTGACCTGGGCGTTCGCCCCTTCGCACACGGCGATCGTGTTCTCGCCGCGGGCGTCGACGGTGATGAGCGCGGTCCCCGTTTCGGCGTCCACCTCGGCGATGGCACTGACGTCGACGCCGGCCTCACGCAGGTCCGCGGTCATCTCCCGTCCCGTCGGATCCGCGCCGACGGCCCCGACCATCCGGGTCACGGCGCCGAGGCGGGCCGCCGCGGCGCCTGGTTCGCGCCCTTCCCTCCGGGGCTGCGTGACAGCGTGCCGCCGCCGACGGTCTCTCCGGGGCCGGGCAGGCGGTCGGTGACCGCGGTGATGTCGGCGTTGATGCTGCCGACGACGGTGAGCGGGAGGGCGAATGCGGACACACCTCACTCTAACCCCCGCCTCGGACACGGGAGGTGTCCCGGCGCAGGGAGGTGTCTCGGTGCCGAGGCCGGGGTCGTGGGATGACGTATATTCGGGCCATGGCCGATGATTCGACGGAAGCGCGCCCGACGGTTCGGCGCTACGGGGCGGGACAGTGGATCAGCGGGGCGGCGCAGACGCTCATCGTCCTCACGTGCGTCCTCTACCTCGTCACCAACACCCTGTGGGCGCTGCTGCTGTGGGAGGCGGTGACGGTCGTCTACCTCGGCGTCGGGCTCATCGTCGTGTGGAACGGCAGCCGACAGCCCGAGGCCGGAGATCGCACGGAGGCCCGAGCGGTCGTCAAGTGGCTGTGGATTCCCCCGCTGCTCGCCGCGGTCGTCGGGGCGAATGCGGCGATCACCGCGATGGTCACCCAGGACTCCGCGGACGGCGGCGCCGACCAGACGACGATCCTGTTCGCGGCGAGCGCGGGCATCATCCTCTCGTGGCTCATGCTCCACATCGCGTTCGCCGAGATCTATGAGGTCACCGAGGCGGCCAATGACGAACGGGAGCTGCGCTTCCCGACAGCCGACCTCCCGACGACCCTCGACTACCTCTACTTCTCCTACACGATCGGCACGTCGTTCGCGACCTCGGACGTCGAGGTGTGCGGGATCGCCGCCCGCCGCATCGTCCTGCTCCAGAGCATCATCGCGTTCTTCTACAACGCGCTTGTCGTCGCCGTCGCCTTCCAGGTCCTCCAGAAGCTTGTGACGATGGCCTGAGGAGCAGGAGACTCAGGCGACGAACACGCAGAAGGGGTGGCCTGCGGGATCGGCGAGGACGTAGAGAAGCTCGTCAGGGTCGTCCGCGCGGTCGAGGAGCTGGCGCGCCCCGAGGTCGAGGGCCCGGGCGCGGTGGGTCTCGAGCGCTGCGGTGTCGGGCACCGTGAAGTCGAGGTGGAGCTGCATGGGCACGGCCGGATCGGGCCAGGTCGTCGGGGTGAGCTCGTCGGTCTGCTGGATCGCGAGCGTGCGCCGGCCCTCGGCGTCGACGAGGACGAGCCAGTCGGCGTCGTCGGGTCCGCCGTCGACGGGCGGCTCGTCGCCGCTGCGGTAGCGCAGTCCGAGGAACTGCCGGTAGAACTCGGCGAGGGACCGCGGGTCCTCGGCGTCGAGGACGGTGTGGAGCAGGCGCGGGAAATCGCTCATGTCTGAGCCTAACTCAGGAGGCCTCGTTGAGGAGGCCCTGCTCAGGAGGCGGGAACCTCGAAGTCTCCGCGGAACTCGGGGATCGTCTGGTCCTCGCCGAGGACCTTCGCCTCGGGGCGGACGTACGCGCCCTTGAGCGTGTCGGCGGTCTGGCTCACGTAGACGGGGATGAAGCCGGTGTGCTCGCCGTCGCGGCGCGGCGCGCGTTCGAAGTAGGTGAAGCCGGCGGCCGTGAGCTCGTCGTCAGCAGTCGAGGCATAATTGACCTCCTCGCCGGCACTGTCGAGGTAGAAGTCCGAGGCGCTGATCGTGCCGCCGTAGTCCTCACCGGGAACGACCTTGACCTCGAGGTAGACCATCTCACCGTCGGGGTTGTCGGAGGCTTCGTAGTATTCGGTGGGATTGTTGCGGACCGCGGAGACGATGGTGATGACATCGCCGGTCTCACTGTCGGTGAGCTCCTGGCCGATCTCGACCTGCGTGCCCTCCCCAGCCGGAGCAGCCGCCTCGGTGGACGAGGCTTCGGGGGCGGCTTCGGTGGTCTCCTCGACGGCGACGGAGCCGGCTTCGGAATCGGCCGACTCCTCCGCGTCTCCGGCGGCACCGCAGGCCGAGAGAGTGAGCAGGGCAGCGGCGGCGAGAGCGGCGGAGCGGGCGACGAGTCTGGTGGGGCGGTTCATGATGTCCCTTTCACGGAATGGTCGTCACCGGCTCTCGGCAGGCGACTGATCGAACGAGATCGACGTTAGCCGCGCACACCCTGCCCACAGGTGCTCAACAGGGCACAGACGGTGACAGGACTGGAACATCGGACGCCCGAGGCGACCACCTCGGTGCGGGACCACCTGGGCGTGGGCACGCCTCGGCACGGGACCACCTCGGTGCGGACATGCGAGAAGCCCCGTGGATCCAGATTCCTCAGGATCCACGGGGCTTTCCCATCGGGGTGAGTAACGGGACTTGAACCCGCGACATCCGCGACCACAACGCGGCGCTCTACCAGCTGAGCTATACCCACCACACAGCCCGCACAGAGGTGCAGACAGCAAGATATAGCTTAACCGCCCAGGCCGCTGCCGGGCAAACCAGCAGGCACGGACGGGAATAATGAGACGCAGATCTCCTGACGTGCAACGATTCCGTAGAGATGTATAACGGTTTCGGAAACTCGGTGGGAGGTGCACGACTCATTCACTAGGATTGTCACCGCCCTGCCGTCGACCTGCTCAAGGACCCCTATTACATGCCACGTGCGCTGATCTCTGTCTCCCAGGACGGGTATGCCTACCTGTCCCTCGATGGGGCGACGAGTCGCTACACCGACACCGGTCAGGCCATGGCGTACCTCGGCGACTATGCGCGCGCCACGGAGACTCCGGTGACCGTGACGATCGGCGACGGCGCCCAGGGAGTCGACGTCGAGATCGACGTAACCGGCAGGATCGTCCCGGCGCAGACCACGGAGACCGAACTCGGCGCGACGAGAAGCGCCGCGCCCGAGCCGACCCTGGGGACCACCTCGGCGCGGGCCGCCGACGACACCCAGCCGATCACCGTCCCCGCCAGGATCGACTCCGAGGTCGACTCCCCTGGTCAGGGGTCCACTCCGGACGCCTCCCCCGCATCCGCCCAGTCCTCGACGTCCGCGCAGTCCCCCGCCGAGGCGGACGCCGCCCACCGCGCGACCGACGGCCACGACCGCGCCACCGATAGCACCGGGCCGGCGACGACCGATGCGGGCTCGACCGCGGATGAGTATCCGCTCGGCACCCCGTACTCGGGTCCGGCCGCACAGGCGCCTGCGGCACCGAAGCAGAAGCCGCCGCGCAAGCAACCGCCGCGCACACGCGGGCCGCGGTCGGGAAAGACGCGACTGGGCAGGCTCACGGTTCCCGGCCTCGTCCTCATCGGCATGGCCATCCTCATGATCGGCGCGTTCGTCGTGCCCAACATCGTGCCGACGAACGCCACGGACTCCCCGCAGACCATCGCCTCCGACCAGCAGCTCAACCCCGCCTCCGACATCTCGGTGGAGAAGACCGACGACATCGTCCCGAGCTTCGCGAACACGCCGACGTGGCAGGCGAAGATCCCGGGCACCGCCTCGGTGACGGCCTCCGACCGCGGTGTCCTCGTCGTCGACGGCGGCAACCTCGAGGTCCTCGACGCCGCCGACGGCACGGTCCGCTACTCCGGACAGACCGATGAGGCCCCGACCTTCGCCGTCGACACCCGCATCGACGGCCGCGCCGCCCTCCTGTGGCAGGTCGGCGACTCCGCGCAGGCGCTCTTCGACGGCGAGAGCACCCCGAAGACCTACCAGCTGCCGACGAACGCGCGGATCTCCTCCGCGGGCACGAGCGTGCTCGTCAAGTCCGGCAACAAGCTCGCGACCTTCGGCCAGGACGGCCTCATCGACATTCCCACCCCCGACAGCGGGTCGACCCCGATGGCCGTCGAGAACGGCGAGCTCTACAGTGCCGACTACGACGGGCCCGTCGTGGCGACGAACATCACCAGCGGCGACGAGCGCAGCATCGGGCTCGAATCCCCAGCCGACGGCCTGCGCATCATCAAATGGATCTCCGCCGGCCACGGCAAGGTCATCGCCCTGTGGGGCGAGCAGGGGGCGTCGACGAACAGCGGTCACCGCATCCAGCTCGTCGTCCACTCCCTCGAGGACGGCTCGATCCTCTCGACGGTGACGACGACGACCGACATCGTCGGCGAGATGTCGTGGGTCCGCGGTCAGGGCGGGCAGCGCGCCTACATCGGCCCGTACCTCTTCGACCTCGAAACGGGTCTGCTCCTCGTCGACACCTCCGGCCGCGACATCAACCTCTCCGAGCCCAAGGGCACGATCGTTCCCTGCACGATCGACAGCGAAGCGGCATGCCTCCTTGCCGGACAGGCGGCGTACCGGTCCGACACGCGACTGCTCGCCGTCACGGACGCGGGCAATCTCGCCATCGTCGACGGCCCCGACTCGACGATCCGGGCCTACCCGAAGAAGCCCGCGACCCCGGGCGGCTGACCGCGCGCTTTTACAGCGTTCGCTCAGCCACTATGATGGTGGCCGGCGCGCCTTCGCGTCATGCCACCCTGAAGGGACGTTGACCGGAATCTCCACCCGAAGGACCACAGTGTCGATCACCACTCGAGAGCTCAGCCGCACCGTGGCCGCTTTCGGCACTGCTCTTACCCTCGTGGCGCTGCCGTTGACGCTCGCCCCCACCCCTGTGCATGCAGCTCCGGCCGTCGCCGAGGCGGATGCCGGGTCAGCGGCGACCGCTGACTCCGATGCGGGTGCGGATGGGGCGAGCGCGGAGTCCGGCGCCGAAGCCGATTCCGGCTCGGGAACCGACGGCACCGCCTCATCGGGCGGGTCGGCCGACGGCTCCACCTCGGCGGACGGTTCGACCGCGAGCGCCGATGGCACAAGCCAATCCGACGGCGTCATCCCCGGCCCCGATGCGGACAGTGACGGCGCTGCCGACGGCGGCGGGACCGATGACCCCAGGTGCGAGGACCCGACCACCGCGCCGGACGGCGAGCCCTGCGCGGCGAAGACCGTTCCGCTGCGCGCCGGTTGGGACACTGACACGAAGCAGCTCAAGCTCCCCGACGGTGACGCCGGCATGCCCGAGAGCTGGGTCGGCGCCCAGTTCTCCGGTCCCCCGTCGCGGGCTCGTGTGCCGGCGCAGTCGACCGAGGCGCCCTCCGATTCCGATGCCGGGTCGGACTCAGATGCCGGGTCGGATCCCGGTGCCGCCGGCGACTCCCCGGACACCGACACCGGCGCCGAGGCGAACGGTGAGACCGATGACAGCGGCAACCCCATCGACAACCGAGCCCCCGCCGCAGTGCCGACGACGTTCTCGCTCAACGCGGCCGGTGAGGTCATCGACCCGGCGACGGACCGCCCGGTGACGTTCGCGAACTTCACCAGTGATCCGGAATGGGACTTCGAGGTCAGAGACGTCAACGGCACGAACACGATCACCGTCACCGGGACGCCCTACCCTGATTCCGACGGCGGATCGACGGGGTCGAACGACGGTTCCTCGACCGCCGGGGGCGGCGGCACCTCGAGTGGCGGTTCCGACGGCGGCCGCTCCGACGGCGGCGATTCCTCGACGTCGTCCGACGCGAACTCACCGGGCGACGACAGCGGCGCGGGATCGGAAGGCTCCTCGGGCTCGGACGGATCCGGGTCCCGCGGGGATTCGTCGGCGACTGCGGACGGACGCGCCGAGGCGGGAGCATCGGCTGAGGGATCAGCGAACTCCGCCGCGAACGGCGGTGACGAGCGCCCGAGCCCGTCACCGAGCACCGGTGCCGACGGAGCCGACGCGAATGCCTCGTCCGGTGCCGACGGAGGCACTGGCGCCGGCGACGAGGAGAACACCGAAGCCCCGTCGACGGGCAACGGGCAGGGCACCGATCGCGATGTCATCCCCGGCGATGCGGGCGACAGCTGGGTGCCCGGCGGCGGAAGCGCACCGCACCCGGACTATTCGGACCCGGTCCCCCGCAATCCCGATGTCCCGACTCCCGAGGACGACACCGACCTCATCACCGGCGGCGACCAGACGGCACCGCGCGGCAACAATCAGCCGGCGAGCTCGTTCGGCGAGTCGCTCATCTCGACGATCGTGAGCTCGTGGCCGGTCCTCGTCCTCGCCGCGTTCGGCATGGCCGCTGTCGGCTTCATCCTCTTCCTCGTCGGCCGCCGCAACAAGCAGCAGGACTGAGCGGTGGAGCCCCAGGCCGCTGAGCTGCGCGTCATCGCCGCAGCCGAGGACCTGGTGACGATGCTCGGTGAGGATGCCAACCACACCGTTGCGGCAGCGGCCATGGACACGCGTGGCCGCATCCACCTCGGCGTCAATGTCTACCACTTCACCGGCGGACCCTGCGCTGAGATCGTGGCGATCGGTGCGGCGGCAACCGCAGGCGCGGGTCCGCTCGTGACCATCGCCGCGGTCGGGGATCGGGATCGCGGGCTTCTCGCGCCCTGCGGTCGATGCCGTCAGACGCTTCTCGACCTTCACCCCGACATCCTCGTCGCCCTCCCCGGCGATGATTCGTCGCACCGATCAGCCGCCTCGGCGACGGTCGTTCCCATCGCTGCGCTCCTTCCCACCTCCTACCGGCATCCTGATGCAGGTCCCCTCCGGGTGCTGAGGTTCAATGCCCGCTACGCCGAGGCGGTCGAGAACGGCAGCAAGACCGTCACGGTCCGCTGGGGAGAGTCCCCCGTCGTCGGACCCGCGCTTGCGTACTTCGAAAACACCGACCGCGATCCGGTGCCCATCGAGATCCACTCCGTCGAGCCGACACCGCTGACCGAACTGACGGAAGCCGGTCTCGGCCTGACCGGGACGACGACCGCCGACGACTATCGCACCAGTCTGCGCGGGCACTATCCGGACATACCGCGCGATGCCACAGTCGACGTCGTGAGATTCCGGCACTCCGAGCCGTGTATCTGACACCGGGAGAAGTCAACGGCTAAGCTGGACGGCAAGGTCCTGTGACGCCCAGTCACAGGTGAACAATGCATTCGCGACTCGGAGGATTCGACCCGATGACTGACAACGTCTACACCTCAGATGTGACCGTCGACAACGCCACCCAAGCACAGCTGGCCGAATCGATCCGGCTGCGCGAGGAGCGGCTGACCGGCAACATCGACGAACTGGTGGGACGCCTGCACCCGAAAGCCCTGCTCAACCGCGCCGTCGACAAGGCGAAGTCGACCGTCATCAATGAGGACGGCTCCCCCAAGACCGAGGCCATCGCCCTCGGCGCCGGTGCCGTGCTCGGCGTCGCCGCCCTCATCGTCGGGTTCTCCGGTCGGGACGAGCGTGCCTGACACTGCTCTGCCGATCCGAATGCTCCACGACCGGATCCTCGTCGATCCGGGTGAGGAGGCCGGTGAGCGCAAGTCGGCGGCCGGCATCGTCATCCCCGCCACGGCCACGATGGGCAGGCGGCTGGTCTGGGGCGAAGTCGTCGCCGCCGGGCCGCACGTGCGGCAGGCCAACCTCGGCGACACCGTGCTCTACGATCCCGAAGACCGCGCCGAGGTGGAGCTCGAAGGTCAGGCGTACGTGCTGCTGCGGGAGCGCGACGTCCATGCGATCTCCGAGCCGGCCGAGCAGTCGAGCGCGGGAATGTACCTCTGACCTGCGACCTCAGTCACAAAACCGGAAAATCCCCGGATTCGGTTTGCACGCGAGGCGGGCTCCTGAGTAGTATTAATTCTCGTTGCGCAACGTGCGCGGCACGCGCCTCTAGCTCAATTGGCAGAGCAACTGACTCTTAATCAGTGGGTTCCGGGTTCAAGTCCCGGGGGGCGCACAGCACACAGGAACCGCCGTTCGGATCATCCGAACGGCGGTTCTTCGCATTGTGAGGGTTAATGATCAAATTGTGTGTATAGCCAGGGCGTGTCGACACTGCTCCTTTCCGGGATCTGTGGCTTGTAGGCCAAAAAGTGTGTCTGTGCCGGGTGCGTCACCTACGTCGTCCGCCCCATCCTGACTGGATGCCGATCCCGTCTTCCCACGAGAACCCCGTGTCATAGACGGCGGGGACCTCTAGCTCCTCGACCGGCTCCTTCAGAGGCGTAGTCGCTATCGTGTTCGGTTGGGCCTTCGCCAAGCTCCATATGTCACTGTAGGCCTGGGTTCTGTCCCTATGAGTACCAATCCATGGCTCATCGACCGCGACCCTCGAACGGTCCGCAGTTGTTACTAGTGAGATGCAGGATGCCGACGTTGTTCCCACCTTCTGACGCATTCGTCTGGGTCAAACAAACTTCCAGCAGTCCGATACTCACTTGCGTATAGGATGTGCCGTTCCCATGAGTAGTCAGAAGCCCATCTCGCTCAGGGTCATCCATTTGGGAGCCTCAATAGTGTGCCTATGCTGCCAGGCGGGATGTCCGGGGTCGGAGCTAGTGTTCCACGCCTCCCATCTGTGAACCTCCATCCACCCTCCATTGCCAAATTGACTGGCGTAATAGAGTCGAACTCGGTTGTCTTGTTCATCCAAGTTTGACGCCACTCCCAGCTGGACGGTTGCTGACGTACTCGCATCTCCGCTGTAACTCACATGCTCACCTATCAGGCCCTTCTCCGGGTTTGGATCACCCAGTAGACGGTCGATCCAAGCTTCATGAGGCATGCCATCTTGAGTGTTCCAATTGACTCGAATCCGCGGAGCGACGAACGCGGACAAGTTCGAGATGGAAAGGTACACAGTTTCATTCGGCTGCAAGTAAGCACGTTGTTTCATCATCGGAAGCATATGAAGCGATAGCTGCGGTCGGGTCGCGGCAGCCAAAGCCTCATTCGCTTTCTGCGATTGCGCCCGGTTCTCTTTAGCAGTGCTCAATGCGAGAGCCGCAGCACCCAGCGTTCCCGCAGCTGCGAGCAACTGCGCCCATGAGCCGATCCGAACACTGAGCCCATTGCTTGAGTTGTGAACGATCAGCATCCATGTCACGACACTGCCGAATACGACGACAAGTGCCCAAACAAGCCAGGAGAGTTTCATACCGCAATGGTAGTCACCAGTCAGCAGAAGATCGCGGCCTATATCGGAGTGAGCGTCTAGCGTGACAGTTTCGCGGCTCGCTTGGCGGATAGCGCATTTTGCGAATTGCGATATTCGCGAGTGACTCTGCTCATCGGGCCACGAAACAACATGCCGGGGAACAGCTGCGGTTCAGTCCGTGGCTGAAAGGTGACTGCACTGATCAGAGCGGTACACGCTGCTTGCAGTTCAGTTGTAGCTCCGGTGCAAGAGGCGAGCTGGTCAAGTCGAGCACTCACCTGCATCTGCTTATCAATGTCACGCGCATTTGCGAACGATTCAATGAACTTGTCGAATGCCTCCCTCAGCTCGTCAGACTGCCGATCGATAGCGGCCACCCCGTGACTCTCACGAGCGATCAGCTGAGACGAATTCGCAGCCCGACCTGCCGCACGGTAAGCGACAATCGCTCCCGTGATGCTCGCCAAAGCTGCGATAACGGCCACAATGATCGTCACGAATGCTCCGACACTCATGCTTTCTCCCTTCGATCAACTACGTCTGTGTAGTTTATGACAGGCTCAGCCCCCCCCACCTTCACCCAGTTAGAACAATGAGTACCCAGAGAAACCCACGAGATCGATGAGCCCAATTCAGTGGGTTCCGGGTTCAAGTCCCGGGGGGCGCACAGCACACAGGAACCGCCGTTCGGATCATCCGAACGGCGGTTCTTCGCATTGGCGACCGGCGGGCCGTCAGCGGTGCGCCTCCTCGTGGAGCTCCATCGCCTCGGCGACCGCGTCGGGGTCACCGGATTCGATCGCCGTCAGCAGCGCACGATGACCCTCGACACGGGTCCGCTTCTGTGCCGGAGTCTTCGGCAGGATCGCCTCGGCGTGGCCGGCGATGTGGTCGAGCAGGCCACGGCAGATCGAGGCGAGGACCTCGTTGTCCGCGGCGGCATAGACCGCCCGGTGGAATCCCAGATCGCGTGCGCGAGACCGAGGTCCTCATCGACCTTCGCCTCGATGACCCGCATGCGCTCGCGGAGGCGCGCAAGGTCCTCCTCGGTCCGGTTGAGTGCGGCATCGAGCACGACCTCCGGCTCGAGCGCATTCCTCACCACGGCGGACTGGGCCACCGACCGCGCATCGTCGCGGACGCGGATCATCGCCTGGCCGATGTGGACGAACGGATCGGGCTCAGCGGAGAACACTCCGCCGCCCGGGCCGGTGCGCATCGTGATGAGACCCTGCGCCTCGAGCATGCGCAGCGACTCGTTGAGGGTGCCCGGTGCCACCCCGATCTCCTTGCACAGGCTCTGCTTCGTCCCCAGATGCGTATTGGGGTCGGCCTTCTGGGACCGCTGCGCAAGGAGGTCAGCCACCTCGACGGCCCGTGACCGTCCGCTGCCCGCACTCACCTGCACATTCATCTCCCGCGCCATGCGCCCTCCATCATCGTCTCCGCACGCACCGCCATGGCACGTGCCGCCCTTGCATTGTACGGAAGCGGGGACGCGGTCGCCGCCGACAGCGACGCCGCGGCCCCGCCCCCGACCTCAGGAGTGCTCGACGATCTCGTTGCGCAGCTTCCCGATCGATTCGACCTCGACTTCGACGACGTCACCGGGTCCGAGGTACCTCGGCGGGGTGAGGCCGAGCCCCACTCCCCCGGGCGTGCCGGTCGCCACGACATCGCCGGGCAGCATCGTCACGGTATCGGTGATGTAGGCGATGAGATCCTCGATCTTGAAGATGAGGTCGCGTGTATTGCCGTTCTGCATCACCTCGCCGTTGACGGTCGTCGTCACGGTGAGATTGTCGACGTCGCCGATCTCGTCGGGCCGGTAGAGCTCGGGACCGATCGGACCCGAGCGGTCGGCATTCTTGCCGAGTGTGAACTGCGTCGTCGCGAGCTGCTTCTGTCGCGCACTGATGTCGTTGAACGCGGTGTAGCCGAGCACGTGGCTGCGGGCGGTCTCCTTGTCGGCCATCCACACCGTGTCCTTCATGACGAAGGCGAGTTCGACCTCCCAGTCGAGCCCCTCGTTCGCCGGGACCGGCACCGTCGTGCCGTCGGTGACGAGCGTCGACTCCCACCGGCCGAAGATCATCGGGAACTTCGGCAGATCCTGGCCGGCGCCGCGCTTCGATTCCTCGGCATGGCTATGATAGTTGATGCCCACGCAGAAGACCCGTGAGGTCTCCGGCACGAACGGGGCTTCGGTGAGTTCGGCACGCGCGATCGGTGCGGCATCCTCGGCGGGGGCATCGACCTCCCCCGCGTAGAACGCCTCGACGGTGCCGATGGGGTAGACGTCGTCCCCGCGGACCTCGCCGATGTGGCGGACCCCGTTGTCGAGATATCCGATGAGTGGCATTGTCAGTCTCCTTCGTGTCTTCGGTGCTGCTGCTTGTTGGTTCGTGTCTGTGCCGGCCCCACTGTGAGGACCGCCGATCTGCTGTCGTCTATGACTCGGCCCCCGCCTCGGCGTCGCGGACCGCACGTCTCGTGCGGATGACCATGGGAATCGCACCGAGGATGCCGACGACGATCGCCCCCGGCAGAACGACCGGGTAGAGGGCAGCGATCTGCGGCATGAGCACCGCGTCAAGCGAAAGGGCGCCCTGTCCTGTGATCCCGAGCATAGCGACGACCGCGGCGATGAAGAAGGGGTATTCGCCCCCGCCCAGCGCATTCCAGAATTTGCCGCTCACTGCGCTGAGCGCGGATCCGGCGACGATCATCGTCGCGACCGCCAGTCCCAGCCCGATCGGAGTGAGCAGGCCGAGCAGCAGGCTGACCGCGGCGATGAGCTCGAACACCGAGGCGACCCGGACCATGACGTGGCCCGGCCGCTGCCCGAGCTTCTCGAAGAGTCCCGCTGTCGCGACGGGTCCCGATCCCGAGAACCATCCGCACAGCTTCTGCGTCGAGTGGGCGAAGAGGATGGCGGCGAGGATCACCCGCAGTCCGGCGATGCCCCAGTCCATGCTCGTCAGTTCCATGTCGATCACGGTCCTTCCGGGTTCAGGCCGGGAAACTCGATTCGGGGGCGAGCGCGGTGTTCTGTTCGACCCACTCGATCGGCGGCCGTGATCCCCAGAGGTCGACGAGCTTCCAGTTCGAGAGGTTCTCGCCGGGGTCGACGACCCGCGGCTCCGCGTAGATGTCGTCGATGACCTCCATCTCCGCGATGCATTCGATGAGGAAGTCCGAGGAGTTCGTGAAGTACATGAAGAGGTTGTCGCCGGCCCCGTGACGACCCGGACCCCACGTCAGGCGCCGTTCGTCGGGAATGAGCGAATCGGCGATCCCGCGGAAGTCCTGGAAGCTGTTGAACTCCCAGCTCGTGTGATGGAGGCCGCCGACATCGCTGGCGACGATCGCCACCGTGTGGTGCCGTCCGTCGGCCCCGCGCAGCCACGCGATCTCATGCCCGGTGCTGCGCTCACTGAGGAGGAAGCCGCAGGAGACGTTCATCTCGTGCGTCCAGCGCTCGGGGTCGGCGGCGGTGAAGTTGACGTGGTCGAGGCCCTTGGGGCGCATGCCCGGTCCCTTGTACCGCAGCGCCCGATCATGGCGCATCGGCGTGTGGACTTCGAAGACGTGGCTCTCGGAGGTCACGAAGGTCACCGACTTCTCGATCGCCTCCGATGACGGCGTCGTCGTCAGCACCTCGAGCCCGCCTTCCTCGCAGCGGCGCCTGACCTCGTCGATCGCATCGGCGCTGACGGCCTCGAGACCGCACTGCGCGTGCCGGTTCCCGTCGGCCTGCTTGATGATGTACTCGGCATGGCGCTGGTTGGAGGACATGAGGATCGTTCCGTCCTCGGCCCTCTCGACGACGCGCGCGCCGATCTTGTCGGCGGTGTCCTGCGCGAGCCCCTCGGGGTCCGCTGACTCCACCGTGACGTATCCCAGTCGCTGCACCAATGGTCTCATCGGGCCGCTCCTCTCTTCGGTCGGCGCCCGGGTTCAGCTGCGAACCACGGGGCCGATCACTTCGCTGTGATCCCTGACACGTCAATTAATAGTATTCAATATATTCAATGTCAAGGGGTGGGGGCGGCGACAGGGATGTCGGGAGCGCCTGTGCGCGGCCGCGAGGTGGCGGCGAAAGGTGGTGGCGACTGCAAAAGGTGGCGGCGCGTGCGAAAAGTGGTGGTGTCGGCAAATGCGAGGTGTTCGCGGAAAGTGCGGGCGTCGGCGAAAGGTGGTGGTGCCGGCGAGAAGTACATGAGCGCCCGACACCGCAGGCGAAAAATCGAAATGCCGGCGACTGGTCGAACGCATATCGACTTCTGGCCGACAGGGAGCCGGGCGCGTCGCGCACGCCGCCTCAGCCGCATCCCACCACTGCCCGCACCGCTCACCCCAAGAGCCGCGGCTCACCCCAGCAGGGGCACGTCACCCACGCCGCCTCAGCTTCGACTCACCCCTGGCCGGCGCGGGCGTAGGCGCCGAGGACCTGCCGCTCGGAATCGCCGAGGTAGGTGCCGAGCAGCGCAGCCGCCTGGGCCGGGCTGTCGTTGACGTAGGCATCGTAGACCTCCTCGTTGCGCTCGACGAACGGCGCGTGGAGGAAGTCGAGGAGTTCGACCTTGAGGAAGGCCAGCCGCAGCTCGGCGAGGACATTGCCGAACGAGCGCATGAGCCGCACGCTGTCCGAGAGCGCGACGACGCCGTTGTGGAACTCCATGTTCGACGTTCCCACCTGCAGCCAGTCGCCGGCCTCGGCCGCGGCCTTCGCCTCCTCGATCGCCCGGAGCATGCGCGCACCGGCCGGGTGTGCGCGGGGCGCATGGGCGAGCACGGTGCACTCGACCGCGCGGCGGACGCGGTAGATGTCGATGACATCGGCGGTGCTCGGCGACGCGACGGAGACCCCGCGGTTGGGGACGTGGTCGATGAGCCCCTGTTCGCCGAGGACCCGGAACGCCTCGCGCAGCGTGTTGCGCGAGACGTCGAACTCCTTGGCCAGCGCCGCTTCGGACAGGCGCGTCCCGGGTCGGAGCGAGCCTGCGATGAGGCGATCGGTGAGGCGATTGACCAGGGACGATTCGTGATTCACACCACCATCGTAGTCACTCACCTCACCGCACAGCCACACAGGCGCGGCCGAGTGCACGACAACCTCGGCGCCCGAATTGTGACGCACGTCTATTCTTGTTGAACAATCGGTGCTACATTGTTTACCAATATTCGGTGAACCTGTGGGGCACGACACAGCAGTCGGCTTCTGCGCGCGATCCGGAACCGCCTTCGAACTCACCGTGGAGAACGCATGTCACAGTCATCAGGGTCCCCGTCGCCGGATCCCGGTCCAGGTCCCGATCCCCGGCCAGCGCAGCAGAGCACCGAATCGGCCCACCTGCTCACGACCGCACAGACGGACTCGGCCGCGGCGGCGACGAAGTCCGCGATCAGCCGCAGCGCGATCGTCGGGGCGATCTTCCTCATGGCCACCTCGGCGATCGGACCGGGCTTCATCACCCAGACCGCGACGTTCACCGCGCAGATGGGGGCGGCGTTCGCATTCGCGATCCTCGTCTCGATCCTCATCGACATCGCCATCCAGCTCAACATCTGGCGGATGATCACCTCGTCGGGCAAGCGCGCCGCGCAGCTCGCCTCCTCCGCGGTGCCCGGCTCCGGCATCGTCCTCTCGATCCTCATCGTCGTCGGCGGACTCGCCTTCAACATCGGCAACATCGCCGGCGGCGGGCTCGGCCTCAACGCGCTGCTCGGGATCGACCCGAAGCTCGGCGGGCTGCTCACCGGCGTGCTCGCGATCGGCATCTTCCTCTTCAAACGCGCCGGCAAGGTCGTCGACGCCGTCGTCCTCGTCCTCGGCGTCGGGATGATCGTCCTCACCGTCATCGTCGCCATCGTCTCCCAGCCGCCCGTCGGCGAGGCCCTGCGCCAGAGCGTCCTGCCCGACTCGATCAACTTCGCGACCGTGACGACGATCGTCGGCGGCACCGTCGGCGGCTACATCACGTACTCCGGGGCCCACCGCTACCTCGACTCGGGCAAGACCGGACCGGAGAACGCGCCGTCGGTGATGCGCTCGGCGCTCTCGGGCATCGTCGTCACCGGCATCATGCGCTACGTCCTCTTCCTCGCGATCCTCGGCGTCGTCGCCTCCGGGGTCGTCCTCGACATCGAGAGCCAGGTCGCCAACCCCGCCGGTCAGGCCTTCGCCGCGGTCCTCGGCGATGCGGGCATCCGGATCTTCGGGGCGATCTTCTGGGCCGCGGCACTGAGCTCGGTCATCGGGGCGGCCTACACCTCGGCGACGTTCCTCTCCGCGTTCTCGAAGCGCCTCGGCGGCGGCTGGCCGCTGCAGCTGGCGACCGTGGCCTTCATCGTCGTCTCCCTCGTCGTCTACCTCATCGTCGGCACGGCACCGGCGACCCTGCTCGTCTTCGTCGGCGGCTTCAACGGCCTCATCCTCCCGATCGGTCTGACGATCTTCATGTACATCGGCTGGTTCCGCCCGCAGCTGCTGCGCACGGATTCCTACCCCAAGTGGCTGCTCGTCATCGGCACGGCGGCGACCCTGCTCACCTGGTACATGGCCGTTCAGTCGATCGGCCCCATCTTCGCCATGATCGGAATAGGAGCCTGATATGACGACCATCGACCTCAACTCCGACCTCGGGGAGAACGTCCCCGACCGGATCGTCAGCGACGACGATGCGATGCTCGGCATCGTCACCAGCGCGAACGTCTCGTGCGGGTTCCATGCGGGCAGTCCCGAAGGGATCAAGCACACCGTCGCCGAGGCGACCGACCGCGGCGTCATCATCGGCGCCCATCCCGGCTACGACGACTACGAGGGTTTCGGCAGGCGCCCCATGGACGTGCCCGCAGCGACCCTGCAGGCCCAGGTCGAGTACCAGATCGGCGCCCTCATCGGACTGGCCACGGCCGTCGGCGGCCGTGTCCGCTACGTCAAACCCCACGGCGGTCTCTACAACACGATCGTCCACGACGAAGCCCAGGCCCGTGTCGTCGCCGCCGCCGTCAGGGCCGTCGATCCGAGCCTCGTCCTCCTCGGCCTCGCCGGCAGCGTCGCCAACCGGATCGCCGCCGAGGCGGGACTGACCGTGGCCGCCGAGGCCTTCGCCGACCGCGCCTACAATCCCGACGGCTCGCTCGTCTCCCGCACCGAGTCAGGGGCCGTCCTCGACGATCCGGCGCTCGTCGCCGCCCGCGTGCTGCGCCTCGTCGAGACCGGGGAGATCGAAGCGATCGACGGGTCGACGATCACCGTCGACGCGCAGTCGATCTGCTTCCACGGGGATTCCCGCGGCTCGATCGAGATGGCCCAGGCCTCCCGCGACATCCTCACCGACGCCGGGGTGAGCATCGCCCCGTTCGTCGGAGCACAGCCGTGACACCGGCAGGGGCGGCGGCCGGGGCACCTCCCTCGACACCGGCGGAGACGTCGGCCGGGGCGGCGGCCGGGGTCGCGGCCCGCGCCCGCATCCGTGCCGGTTTCACCGGCCCCACCTCGGGGATGGCATCCGGGCTCGTCCAGGCCAACCTCATCGCCGTGCCCGCCGACTGGGCCTTCGACGTCCTCCTCTTCGCCCAGCGCAACCCGAAGCCGTGCCCGGTCATCGACGTCCTCGAGCCCGGCCGAGTCGAATCGGCGCTGGCTGCCGGCAGCGATCTGCGCACCGACCTTCCCCGCTACCGGGTGTGGGAGGACGGGCAACTGACCGCCGAGGTCGACGACGCCTCGTCCGTCTTCGCCGACCACCCGGACCTCGTGTCGTTCCTCATCGGCTGCAGCTTCACATTCGAGGCCGACCTCGCACGGACCGACATCCCCATCCGCCACCAGGAGGCCGGGCGCAACGTGCCGATGTACCGCACGTCGACCGCGTGCCGGCCCGCCGGGCGGATCTCCGGGGACATGGTCGTCTCGCTCCGGCCGATCCCCGCCGCACAGGTCGCCGAGGCGGTCCGCATTACCGACCGCTTCCCCGCCGTCCATGGGGCTCCCGTCCACATCGGCGACCCGGCGGCCCTCGGGATCCGCGATCTCGACGCCCCCGACTTCGGCGACCCGCCCGTCATCGAGGACGGCGACGTCCCCGTGTTCTGGGCGTGCGGGGTGACCCCGCAGGTCGCGATCGCCGAATCCGCCCCGCCGTTCGCCCTCACCCACTCCCCCGGGCGGATGTTCATCACCGACGCCCCCGAAAGCGACTACCGCCAGTGACCGTCTTCCGCACCGCCTCCCGCCGGCATCTCCTCGTCGAATCCGCCGACCTCGCCGCATCGATGCAGCTCAACCATGCCCTCGAGACGGCGGCGCTGCCCGGCGTCGTCGAACTCGTGCCCGCCGCGCGGACCGTGCTCATCCGCTTCGACCCGGCCCGCACCTCGGCGCCGGCCCTCGAGGAGGCCATCTCCGGACTCGACGTCACCGACTCCGCGACCGGGTCCGGGCGCACCGTGACCATCGACGTCCGCTACGACGGTGAGGACCTCGCCGAGGTGGCTGACCTCCTCGGCGTCTCCCCCGCCGAGGTGGTCGCCCGCCACCAGCGCGCCCGCTGGGAGGTCGCGTTCTCCGGGTTCGCCCCCGGGTTCGGGTACCTCGCCGGCGACGACCCGCTCTTCGACGTGCCCCGCCGGTCGTCTCCGCGCACCCGCGTGCCCGTCGGGGCGGTCGGCCTCGCCGGGGAGTTCACCGGGGTCTACCCCCGGGCCTCCCCCGGCGGATGGCAGCTCATCGGCCACACCGATGCCATCCTCTGGGACCTCGACCGGCAGCCCCCGGCGCTCTTCGTGCCCGGGACCATCGTGACGTTCGTCGACGCCGGGAGAGCGAGCGCGCGAGCGGCGGAGGCGCCTGCGTCGGCGGAGGCGCCGTCCTCGGAGGAGACGTCCGCGGCGGAGTCCTCAGCGTCCCACTTCCTCACCGTCATCGAGCCGGGCCTCCAGCTCCTCATCGAAGACCTCGGGCGCCCGGGTTCGCATCGATGGGCGCATCGAGCGCGGGAGCCGCCGACCGTTCCGCCCTCGTCGATGCCAACCGCCTCGTCGGCAACGCCGAGTCCGCCGCGGTCCTCGAGAGCTTCGGCGGCAGGGTCAGCCTGCGCGTCACCGGTGACGGGGTCGCCGCGGTCACCGGCGCCGGCGGCCCGATCACCGTGACCGCCGCTGACACAACGGTGTTCCGCCACCGCCTCGGCGAGGCGTTCTCCCTCGTCGACGGGGACATACTCGAGCTCGGGCCGACCGAGACGGGTGCGCGTCGCTACCTGGCCGTCCGCGGCGGGATCATCGCGGACACGGCGCTCGGCAGCGCCTCGGCGGACACGCTCGCCCACCTCGGGCCCGCCGCACTCACGGCCGGGGACACGATCGACCTGGGCGATCCGGTCACGGCCCCGCATCTCGTCGATCCCGGGCCCCGCCTCGGCGCGGATCGGGTTCTGCCGGCACCGGGTGACCTCGTCGAGCTCACGGTCGCCCTCGGTCCGCGGGACGACTGGTTCACGTCTGCCGGCATCGACACCCTGCTCACGCAGGAGTGGACGGTCACGCACGAATCGGATCGGGTCGGTCTGCGGCTGGCCGGGGAGGTGCCGCTCGAGCGGGCGCGGACCGGTGAGCTGCCGAGCGAAGGCGCGGTGACCGGTGCCCTGCAGGTCCCGCCGAACGGCCAACCGGTGCTCTTCGGGCCCGACCATCCGCTCACCGGGGGCTATCCGATCATCGCCAGCGTCGACGACACCGACCTCGCCGCGCAGCTGCCCCCGGGGGTGCGCATCCGCTTCCGTACGGCCGCAGCCGCCGATTCCACCTCCTCTGACCCCTCCGACGAAAGCTGAGCCATGTCGACCATCCTCATCGCCAACCGCGGCGAGATCGCCGTCCGCATCATCCGCGCGTGTGCCGAGAACGGGCACACCTCCGTCGCCGTCTATGCCGATCAGGACGCCACGGCCCTGCACGCACAGCTCGCCGATGTCGCCATCGGACTGCCCGGCACGACCGCCGCGGAGACCTACCTCAACATCACGGCCCTCATCTCCGCGGCCCAGGCCTCCGGGGCCGAGGCCGTCCACCCCGGCTACGGGTTCCTCTCCGAGAACGCCGAGTTCGCCGCCGCTGTCGAAGACGCGGGGCTGATCTGGATCGGGCCGAGTCCGGAGGCGATCACCGCGCTCGGGGACAAGGTCACCGCTCGGCAGCTCGCGCAGAAGGTCGGGGCACCGCTGGCCCCGGGCATCGACCGGCCGCTGACCGGCGCCGCCGAGGTCGAGGACTTCGCCCGCGAGGCCGGTCTGCCGATCATCATCAAGGCCGCACACGGCGGGGGCGGGCGCGGGATGAAGATCGTCCGCGATTTCGCCGAGGTGGCCGGGGCCTTCGAATCGGCGACCCGTGAGGCCGTCGAGGCGTTCGGTCGTCCCGAGTGCTTCGTCGAGAAGTTCCTCGAGCATCCGCGCCATGTCGAGGTCCAGGTCGTCGGCGACGGGCGGGGCACCGTCGTCGCCGTCGGTGACCGCGACTGCTCGGCGCAGCGGCGCAACCAGAAGCTCGTCGAGGAGGCCCCTGCGCCGAATCTCACCGCCGAGCAGCGGGACCGCCTGCAGCGCTCGGCGGAGGCGATCTGCGCCGAGGTCGACTATCGGGGCGCGGGCACCGTCGAGTTCCTCCTCGCCGCCGACGGCACGATGACGTTCCTCGAGGTCAACACCCGTCTCCAGGTCGAACATCCCGTCACCGAGGCGGTCACCGGGGTCGATCTCGTCACCGAGCAGTTCCGCATCGCCTTCGGTCAGGGGCTGTCGCTGACTGAGACGCCGGAGGTGCGGGGGCATGCGATCGAGCTGCGTCTCAACGCCGAGGATCCCGGTCGCGGGTTCCTTCCCACACCGGGGCGCATCGAGGCGCTCACCGTGCCCGGCGGGCCGGGAGTGCGCTGGGATACGGGAGTACGCGGCGGTGACACCGTGCAGCCGGCCTTCGATTCGCTCTTCGCCAAGCTCATCGTCCACGGCCCGGACCGGGCGACGGCGATCGCCCGGACGATCACTGCCGCGCGCGAGCTCACCGTCACCGGGCCCGCGACGGTGCTGCCGGCATCGCTCGCGATCCTCCGCCATCCTGCGTTCGCCGGCGATGTCATCGGCATCGACACGCAGTGGATCGAAGCGGAGCTGCTGCCCGAGTTCGGCCCGCAGGACCGGCCGGCGCCGGTCGCAGCCGAGGGCCTGACGCGGATGGACATCGAGATCGACGGGCGGATGACGACGATCGGTCTGCCCGAGTCACTGCTTGCGGCCCTCGGGTCGGTCGGAGGATCTGCGTCGGCGGGTGCGGACGCCGGATCTTCGCCTGATTCCGCGGGGAATGCGGACTCCAATGACGGGTCGGCTCCGGTCACGGCGCCGGTGCCGGGCAGCCTCGTCGACTTCCTCGTCGCCGATGGCGCCGAGGTGGCCGAAGGCGACGAGGTCGCCGTGCTCTCGGCGATGAAGATGGAGACCCGCGTGACCGCTCCGGCAGCGGGGACGCTGTCGCATATCGCGTCGGTCGGTGACACCGTCGCCGTCGGGGAGGCGATCGCCAGGGTCCGGTGACGGGCTGTCGATAGGGCCGGAACGGTGGGCTGGGGCGGTGCACGCCTCGGCGATGGTCGTGTCCTGCCGCGTGAGGGTCGTGTCCGGCGTCGCGGCTAGAGTGGAGGGGCAGCAACGATCGGATGCAACAGAGGAGATTCCATGCCACGTCTGTCAGTCGGCGACACCGCCCCGGACTTCACGCTCGTCGATCAGAACGGGAAGTCGGTGAGCCTGTCCGACTTCAGGGGTCAGCGGGTCGTCGTCTACTTCTACCCCGCAGCGATGACGCCCGGCTGCACGACCGAGGCGTGTGACTTCCGGGATTCGCTCTCGGCGCTCAAGTCTGCCGGTCTCGTCGTCCTCGGCGTCTCCCCCGATTCGCCGGAGAAGCTCAAGAAGTTCGAGGAGAAGGAAGGGCTCACCTATGAGCTGCTCTCCGACCCGGACAAGGCGATGATGGACGAGTGGGGTGCCTTCGGCGAGAAGAAGAACTACGGCAAGGTCGTCCAGGGCGTCATCCGCTCGACTGTCGTCGTCGATGCCGAGGGCAAGGTCGAACTCGCACAGTACAACGTCAAGGCGACCGGGCACGTCGCGCGGCTGCGCAAGGCGCTCGGCATCGACGCCGCCGCCTGATTCCCGTTCCGCCGCGTGCCCGTGCCCTGCTAGGCTTGGTGCGGCCTGCGCGCGAGTGGCGGAATTGGCAGACGCGCTGGATTTAGGTTCCAGTGTCTTCGGACGTAGGGGTTCAAGTCCCCTCTCGCGCACGTGAGGTGAACGGCTCCCGACCACGGTCGGGGGCCGTTCGGCGTCTCGACCCGCCTGGCGAGTCCGAGTTTGCGCCAGTTGGAACCGAGATGGCCAGTTCCTGCACTGTCCATCTCAGACGCGACTGGCGCAAATCCGATCGTCGCGTGCGGGATTCCCGCCCGGCGGCCGCCCGGTCAGCTCTCGCCGGCCACTGCCCGGGCCGTCGGCGGCGGAGCTCCGACCGCGGCGACGGGGATGTCGGTCGCCGCTTCTGCTGTGAGGTGCGCAGTGACGATCTGGTCGAGGACGAACCACCGGATGGCCTCACGCTCCCGACAGTGCGCGACGAGAAACCACCGCCTCGGCGCATCCCCTTCCCCCTGCTCTGCCCCGCCTTGCCGGCGGCTCTCCGCTCCACCCAATTCACTCATATCCATAAGTACAAATGAATATTTGTGTTATGGTGAGGGTGTCAGCGCATCCGATCACCGAGGACGGACATGAGTGCCGAAGCCGAACCCGAGCTCGACCGGGCGCTGCGTGCGCTCGCCGACGGGAACCGCCGGGCGATCCTGCGCGCGGTCCGCTCGGCACCGAAGCCGGTGGGAACGATCGCCGAGGAGGTCGGACTCTCCCAGCAGACGACGTCGCATCACCTCGGTGTGCTGGCGAAAGCGGGACTGACCACCGGGACCCGGGAGGGCACGCGCCACCTCTTCGCCGTCGACACCGACGGACTGGCGGCGGTGCGGTCGTATCTCGACGATTTCTGGCCGACGAAGCTCGCCGCCCTCAAGACCGCCGTCGAGAGTCGGGAGAGGGGCGGCAATGGCTGAGTTCACGGACTCCGTCGACATCGCCGCCGCGCCGGAGACGGTGTTCTCCTACCTGACGACGAACGAGGGCATGACGGCGTGGATGGGCGAGTTCGCCGACCTCGACCCTCGCCGAGGCGGTCGGTTCGCTGTCGACATCGCCGGCCATCCGGTGCGCGGCGAGTTCATTGATCTCGATCCGCCCCACCGTGTCGTCGTCTCCTGGGGTTTCCCCGGGAGTGCGGATCTGCCGGTCGGTGCCTCGACCGTCGAGTTCCGGCTCACGGCAACCGACTCGGGCACCCGCGTCGACCTCATCCATTCGGACCTGCCCGAAGCCGAGGTGCCCGGCCACGCCCACGGCTGGGCGCACTTCCTGCCGCGGCTCGTCGTCGCCGGCGCCGGTGCCGTCAACGACCCCGACGATTGGCGGCCGCTGCCGGGTTGATGATCGCACGGTTCGCTCGCCGAGTCACTCACGTTCCACCGCACAGGATCCACCACTCAGGTTCCACCACTCGAAGAGGAGAGAACAATGGCAGAGAACACCGCAGCGGACGTCGTGCAGCAGTACCACGATGCATGGACGAACAACCGGATCGACGAGGCGATGGCCCTCGTCGCCGACGACATCGTCTGTCGGGCACCAGGTCAGGACATCACCGGCATCGAGGCCTACACCGAGTTCATCGGCGGTTTCGCTCCGATGCTCACCGGCGTCGAGGAGATCGGCGAATTCTCCGACGGGGACCGCATCGTTCGTCTCTACTATCCGCAGACCGCTGAGACCGGCACGACTCCGGCGGCCGAGCTCTTCACCGTGCGCGACGGCAAGATCACGGAGACCGTGCTCATGTTCGACCGCCTCTCCTACGGCCCTCCCCCTCAGTGATGCTGCGCCGGAGATCGTCGTTGCCGTCATCGCCGGGTGTGAGCCGATGATGACCCCGGAGCAGACGCGCCTCGTCGACCGTGTGCGCACCGCGCTCGCCGAGGAATCCGTCGTGCGCGAGGTCTCGATGTTCGGCGGTCGCTCGTTCATGGTCCGCGAGAAGCTCGCCGTGTGTGCGCTGAAGTCAGGTGCCCTGCTCGTCCGCGTCGATGCCGATCGGCACGCCGAGCTGCTTGACCGCCCCGGAGCCGCGCAGGCCGAGATGGGTGCCGGACGAACAATGGGGCCGGGCTGGATCGAGGTCGCGGCGGCGGCACTCGACAGCGAGGCCGACCTCACCTGCTGGGTCGACGTGGCGCTCGAGCACAATCGGGCGGTCACCGGAACACGCGGCTGATTCCGGCGCGGAGCTGGCCCGACTCTTCCTCATCGGGCAGGTTCGGTCCTACAGTGACCTCATGAGTGCGAATGCAGAGGTGACCGTCCGCCCGGTCGAATCAGCCGATGAGGCCCGCTGGCGCGAGCTCTTCCGCGACTACCGCGAGTTCTACCACCTCCCCGAATCCGAGGACGTCGTCGCTCGGGTCTGGGGCTGGGTGAGCGATCCGTCCCACGAGAGCGAGAGTCTTGTCGCCGAGGCGGACGGTCAGATCGTCGCGATCGCCGACTACCGTCGCTTCTCCCGGCCCTCGACCGGCACGATCGGGATCTGGCTCGACGATCTCTTCACTGCACCCGAGGCCCGCGGCACGGGGGCCGGGCGCGCTCTCATCGCCCGACTCCAGGACATCGCCGCTGCCGAAGGACGGTCCGTCGTCCGCTGGATCACCGCCGATGACAACACACAGGCCCAGGCCCTCTACGACAAGGTCGCAACGAAGACGCACTGGCTCACCTACGACGCAGCTCCCACCGCATCATGACCGGCGCTGCCTCGGCAGAGATCCTGCTCTGCTGCCTGATCTGGGCACGTGAGGGCCTGGCCGATGACATGCATGCCTACGAATCCGACGTCCTGACGCTCATCCCCGAGAACGGCGGCGAGATCCTCTCCCGAGCACTCTGCGACGGTGCGGACGGCCACCCCGACGAGGTGCAGTTCTACCGATTCGCCTCGCAGGACGCCCTCGACTCCTACCTCGCCGATCCCCGCCGCGGCGGGCAGGCAGCTGAACGTGAACGCGTCGTCGCCCGAACGGAGCTCTTTCCCGTCCGGTTCGCAACCAGCGCGTGAGGCTCGCCTAGTCAGCGGCGAACACGAGCCGAAACCGTTCGCACACGACCGGCATGTCGGGCCGAAACCCGGCCGGATGGGCAGCTTGGGCACGCCAGAAATCCTCGTGCACGGCTCTCCAGTGAGCCAACGAACGATCACCCTCGCCTTCGGCCCACGCATGCTCCGCGGTCACCTCGGCGAAGGGAAGGATCTCCACCGCCGAGGTGACGATGACAGCCCGCGGTCGGTCCCGGCCATCGAGGACGATGCTCGCATCTCCAGCTCGGGGAACGGGCTCTCCGTCGACATCGTAGTCATCGAGGGCCGAGGCGGTCGCCGTCTTGACGCCGGCGAGGACGAGCGCGAGCAGGTCGTCGGCCTGCGCGGGACCCGCACCGAAGGCCCACGCCGCGGGAACGGCCGGGGGCAGGGACGGCTCGGCTGCCCGCGCCGTGGCCCAGAAATCGGCAAGCCTCGTGTCGTCCATGGAGCGACCCTACCCCGGTAATGTTGCTCCCATGCTTGAGACAGACCTCCTGCGATTCGTCGGCGCCGCCGTCAGCCTCATCGGGCTCGGCCTCGTCATGGGCATCAGCCCGACGACGATCGCCGAGTCCCTGCGCGTCCTCACCGACGTCCCGCGGGCGAAGCGTGCGATGGGCTTCATGCTCCTCGGTCTCGTCATCGGCGCCACCGTCATCCTCCTCGCCCTCCAGGTCATCGACCCGCACACGCTCGAGACCCTCGTCAGCCGCGACGTCGAGAAGGTGCTCGTGCGCCGCGGCGTCGACCTCGCCGCGGGCGTCCTCTTCCTCATCGCCGGCATCATCATGGCCCTCCGACTGCGCCGTCCGCCGAAGCCGAAGAAGCCGCACAAGAAGCCCACCGGCAAACCGTGGGCGATGATCGTCATCGGCGTCTCGAACACCGTCATCAGCTTCAGCGACTTCGCGACGATGTACATCGTCGCCCGCATCGTCCGTGCCGTCAGCGAGGACATCGCCGTCCGCGGCGTCACCTTCCTCGTCTTCATCGCCGCGATGATCGCACCGTACGTGCTCCTCACCTGGGCGTGGAACCGCTTCCCCCGGATCTCCGACCGCATCTCCGGGTTCTTCGCCCGCCTCGCCGAGGCGGACCTGCGACCGTGGGCAACCGGCTTCACGCTGCTGGCCGGTCTCGTCTTCCTCGCCATGGGCATCTGGGGCGAGCCGAAGCTCTGAGCGGCCGTTCGTGGTCGCAGAACCGAGCCCGCGTCACCGATTCGGCTGTTCCGCCTCGGTGTCGTGACCGCAAACCGTGCGTGGAGAGAGCCAGACGGCGTCCCACTCAGGCAGCTGCCGCCAACCGCGAGCGCAGGCCGTCACGTCGTGCCGCTTCCGGCGGCCGCCACCGCTCAGTCGAAGATCGTCAGGTCACCGCGCCAGCGCGGGTAGTCGGCGGGCAGACCGGAGCCGGAGAACTCGATGCTCAGGGCGGTCTCGATGTCGGTCTCGCTGAGCACGTTGATCGTCGGCAGGTCGAGGAGGAATGCGGCGTTCGCGGCCTCGAGCGCGGTCGCCGCCTCGGCGGTGTCGAAGGCCGAGCGGAAGGCCTCGTCGTCGAGGTCCTCCTCGATCGCCCGGACGACGAGGTCGAGGTGCTCGCGCGCGCCGATGAGCTTGAGTCCCTGCAGCGCGAGCTCCCTGGCGGTGCGGGGCACGCGGTCGCGGTACCAGGCCCACCCGCGTTCGGTCACCGCGGCCCGGTAGAGGTCGACGTAGCTGCTGCGGACGGAGTCACGGGAGAGATCCTCGATCGTCCCCGCACGGTCGAGCGAGCGGGCGACGAGTTCGCGATTGCAGTCGACGACCTCGGCCGGCGTTCCGTCCAGCGCCGCCTTCGTCAGCAGCACGGGATGCGAGGTGTCGGTCGTGCACTCGAGGATGTCGTCGACCTCGGTGTATTCGATGCGGTCGTAGGCCACGCTGTCGTCATTCATGCCCCGACGGTAGGCCTGCCACGTGAACAGCAGGTGACATGGACCACAATGCCGCTTGAGAGGACCGGTCAGTCGGCCGCCCGGCTGATGACGACCGTGAACTTCGCGGTGCGCGCCAGCTGCTCGCTCGGACCGATGAGCGACTCGAGCCGGTCTCGGTAGCGCAGATGCGAGTTGAAGACCGTGACCACCCGTCCTCCGGGCCGCAGGTGCGCGGCTGCGGTGCGGATGAGCTCGCCCGCCGTGTCCGTCTCGATCGTCGTGCCGTGGTGGAACGGCGGATTGAGGAGGATGAGGTCGAACTCCCCGGTGAGAGCATCGACGTCGGTGGCATCGGCGAGGATCGTCGCGACGTCGGATCCGTTGGCCGCTGCCGTCTCCTGCGCCGAGGCGACCGCCGCCCGGGAGATGTCGACGCCGACTCCCGTACCCGCCCCCGTCACGCGCAGTGCGGCGGTGAGCAGCCACCCGTTGCCGACGCCGAGGTCGAGAACGGAGGCCGGACGCGTCAGGGCGGCAGGCCCATCCGGGGCAGCGACCGCCTCGGCGAGGGCGGTGAGCAGCAGCGTCGACCCCTCATCGGCCTTCGTCCCGGAGAAGCACGCCCCGTGGGCGCTGACCTCGAGCGGGCCGGTCTCGGTCGTCTCGATCGTGCCGCGGCGCGGGAAGGCCGTCAGCGACGGCGTCGACAGCGGACGGCTGCCGATGATGAGGCGGTGCTTCCCGATGCCCGGGGAGACGTCGACCCGCCCGAACCCGCGCGCGAGCTCCTTGTTCACCGCCCGGCTCATGACGTCGCTGCGGCCGATGACGATGAGCGTCGACACGAGCGGCTGGAGCACGGCGACGACCTCGGCGAGCGCGCTCGTCGCCTTCGGCGCGTTGACGACCGCCCACACCTCAGGCTCCTCGTCGGCCTCGGACGAGTGTGCGGCGTCCACCTCGGCGAGCCGCGCGGACACGTATTCTCCCAGGTCAGCGACCGCCTCGGCGCTGGGAGCCGCAGCCGCCACGGCTCCCGCCTCATCGAGACGGTCGTTGAAGGTCGCGACGGGAGCGAACTCGGTGAGCACGCGCGCCTGCAGGCCGTGCGGATCGTCGACGACGATGATCCGGGCAGGGGCGTCGGCGGGCGAGACGTGCGTGCCGTCGGTCGTCCGACCGGAGACGTCGAGGGACCCGCCGCGGCGACCGATAACGTAGTCGGCGAGCAGCCTGGCCTGCGGCAGACCGGGGGTCTGCGCGGTCAGCGGCAGACGGGCGAGGATCTCGTCGCGGGTGCGCAGAGCCTGGGAATCGGGGGCGAGGAGGGAGCCGGGCATCCGCTCAGTCTAGTGCGGCGAGGTCACGGCCGCGCTGACGCCGCCGCTGCCAGGGTGAGATGTGCTACTAATTGAGGGAGCTCGAGTCCCCACACGCATCCAGGAGTGAACATGACCATCCTCGTCGGCTATTCCCCCTCGCCCGAAGGCAAGGCTGCGGTCGCATTCGGCATCGAACAGGCCCGCGCGTTCGACGACACCGTCATCGTGCTCAACGCCGGCATCGGTGAGACTCCCGACGAGCGGGGCGTGGCGACGAACGCCGACATGGATGAGCTCAAGACGACCCTGCGCGACTCGGAGGTCTCCCATGAGATCCTCCAGTTCCTCCGCGGCAACGACCCCGTCGAAGAGCTCCTGGCGCTGGCCGAGGCGACCGACGACACCCGCATGATCGTCATCGGCTCCCGCCGCCGCTCCCCTGTCGGCAAGCTCATCATGGGCTCGACGGCGCAGCGGATCATCCTCGAGGCCGAGGTGCCCGTCGTCTCCGTCAAGGCGCAGAGCTCCCGGTGACAGCCATGGACACGACTCCTGCAGTCGTGTATGGTCGGACTTCTGCGCCGCCTCGGTGCAGATGACACCCACCGCCGCGCCACCTCGGCGCGGCGGAGACACGAAGGATGACACTGATGGCCACTCTCGCCCTCAAGCGTGAGCAGAAGGGATCGACGCACGTCGAATCCCGCCGTCAGCCGACCCTTCGGTCGCGCGACATCTGACTCCGACGTCAGACTGCCCCGCACCGATCACCGGTCCGGGGCTTTCCTCTTCTCGCAGCTGTGTCCTCCTTGGCCTCTGCGGTGGTGATCGTCCCGGACATCACCACTGAAAATGCAAGGAAGGAACAATGGAGAAACTCGACAGACGGCTCATCTCCTGGGCCTCTCTCCTCGATGAGAGGACCCGGGAGCAGGCGCACCAGACGGCGCGCATGCCGTTCATCTACCCGCACCTCGCACTCATGCCCGATGCCCACCTGGGCAAGGGCGCGACCGTGGGGTCGGTCATCCCGACGCTCGGCGCGATCATCCCGGCCGCCGTCGGCGTCGACATCGGCTGCGGCATGATCGCGGTGCGCACCCAGTTCACCCGGTCAGAGCTCGCGGCACGCGACCTCACAGCGCTGCGGGAGGCGATCGAGCGCGCCGTGCCGACCTCTGCCGGTGCCTACAACCGGAAGATCGTCGCCACCGCGGCCCCGCGCATCACCGAACTCGAGGAGCTCGCGGAGAAAGCGGACTTCGACCCCGCCTCCTACGCCGGGCACTGGCGCCACCAGCTGGGGTCCCTGGGATCGGGCAATCACTTCATCGAGGTCTCCGTCGACGAGACCGACCGGGTGTGGATGTTCCTCCACTCCGGCTCCCGGGGCATCGGGAACAAGATCGCAACTCACCACATCAAGGTCGCCGCGAGGCTCAACCGGCAGTGGTGGATCGATCTGCCCGACCCCGATCTCGCCTACCTCGTCGAAGGCACCCCTGAGTTCACCGCCTACATCAGGCAGCTGAAGTGGGCCCAGCACTTCGCGCTGCTCAACCGCGAGGAGATGATGGATCGGGTGGCCAGGCAGCTGTCCGAGACGATGGGCGAGCCCGTCGTCGAGGCGGAGCGGATCAACTGCCACCACAACTTCACGCAGTCCGAGGAGCACTTCGGCAAACGGGTGTGGGTGTCGAGGAAGGGTGCGATCGAGGCCGACGCCGGGCGGCTCGGGCTCATCCCCGGCTCCATGGGCACGGCCTCCTACGTCGTTGTCGGCAAGGGCGACCCGGTGTCACTCAACTCCTCCCCGCACGGCGCCGGTCGGCAGTTCTCCCGGAGTGCTGCGCGGAAGACGTTCACGCAGGAGCAGCTGCGGGAGGCGATGGTCGGCATCGAGTACCGCGACACGGATGCCTTCATCGATGAGATCCCGCAGGCGTACAAGCCGATCGACCAGGTGATGGCCGATGCGGGCCCGCTCGTCGAGGTCCGGCACACCCTGCGTCAGCTCGTCAACGTCAAGGGCGACTGAGAGCGCCGAGGCGGGGCCTGCGCACTGTGACATATGTGCAGGCACCGCCACGGCGGTTGGGGTCAGCCCGCTTCCCGGGCCTCAGATCACGCGTCGCCGTCGGCGGCACCTGACTGCGCGAAGGACTGCCGATACTGGGACGGGCTCGTGCCCACCGCCCGTCGGAAGTGCTCACGCAGCTGGGTGGCCGAGGCGAACGACGACAACCGCATGATCGTCATCGGCTCGCGCCGCCGCTCCCCCGTCGGCAAGCTCATCACGGACTCGACGGCGCAGCGGATCATCCTCGAGGCCGAGGTGCCCGTCGTCTCCGTCAGGGCCGACGGGAAGAAGTAGATCTCTGCTCAGCCGTGGGGCTGGTGCCCGTCTCGTCGCCTGAGGAAACAGTCGTCGCAGGAGTGACAGCCGCCAGCAGACGATCGAGGGCAGCGTGCGAGTGCTCTCTGGCCTTGTCGGCATTGCTGTGCTGTGCGATCCAGAGTGCGGCCTCGTTCATCGCACCCGAAAGTTGAGCGGCCACTGCTTCAAGGAGGTCCTCATCGAGTCCGACCTCGCGAAGCGCTTCACGCAGGTGCCTGACTGAGTTCACATCATCCAGGCGACGCCATTCCTCCCACCCGAGAACCGAAGGCGCATCCACAAGGAGAATGCGCACCGCCGGCCCGGCGGTGATCGCATCGATGAACGCGTGCGATCCTGCGACCAGCTGCGCTCCGGGATCGGACCCCGCGGAGTCAGCCGCCTCGACCACAGCAATTGCGATTCTCGCTTGAAGCTTGGCAGCGACCGCCTGGAACACGCCAACCTTGTTCCGAAAATGGTGATAGACGGCCCCACGGGTGACGCCGGCGGTCTGGGCGACATCGCTCAACGAAACATCGGAGAAGCCACGCAGGGAGAACAGTTCTTCCGCGATATCAAGGATCTGCTGCGCGGTTCTCGCAGCGTCGGCTGCGGAAGCTCGAGGCATGGGGTTCCTTTACGTACATTGAGTATGTATTCTCGTGATATTACATACTCATTGTACGTAAAGGAGAGTCCAATGTCTGCGACCAGTTTCTACCCCGTGCTCATGTCCGATGATGTCGCCGCTGCCGTGGCCTTCTATCGCGACGAGCTCAGTTTCGAGATCACATACGAGTCGGATTGGTACACCAGTCTGCGTCTGGGCACGTTCGAACTGGCGATCCTTGCCCACGACCACGAGACCATTCCCGAGGGATATCGGACAACGCCACGAGGCGTGATCGTGAATCTCGAGGTCGACAATGTCGACGAGGTCTATGACCGCATGATTCGGGACGCCGAGAACGATCCGATTCTCACCCTGCGCGACGAGGCTTTCGGACAACGCCACTTCATCGTCGCAGCTCCTGATGGCGTTCTCCTCGACGTCATCCAGCCGATCCCGCCAAGCGCTGAGTTCGCGGCAGCATACTCGACGAACTGAGATGGGCCGCCGGAGAAGGATCGCGGCCTTTCAGAAGGCCGATCACCCGCCATGCTCGTCTGTAGCGTCAAGGCAGATCGCTCCCAGTGACATCGCTCCCCGCACGGCGCCGGTCGGCAGTTCTCCCGGAGCGCTGCGCGCAAGACGTTCAACCAGGAGCAGCTGCGGGAGGCGATGGTCGGCATCGAGTACCGCGACACGGATGCCTTCATCGATGAGATCCCGCAGGCGTACAAGCCGATCGACCAGGTGATGGCCGATGCGGGCCCGCTCGTCGAGGTTCGGCACACCCTGCGTCAGCTCGTCAACGTCAAGGGCGACCGAGAGCGCCGAGGCGGTTCGCCGTCGTCCGGACGAGGACCAGCTCACTCCCCGACGATCGCTGAGACGAGGGCGTCGACGTCCTCGGGCGTCGTGTCGAAGGCGCACATGAGGCGGACGACGTTCGGCTGCAGCGGCCAGTCGGCGAAGGCGAAGCGCTGCCGGGTGCGGGCGGCCACCTCGGCGGGCATGCGAACGAACACGACGTTCGCCTCCACCGCTTGGACGACGGAGAGCCCGGGCACACGGTTGTCGGCGGCCGCCTCGGCGAGTCGATCAGCAAGGTGCACGGCCATGTCGTTGGCACGGTTCGCCGAGGTGCGCCACAGCTCGCCGTCGTAGAGGGCGCCCAGCTGGGCGGACAGGAAGCGCATCTTCGACGACAGCTGCAGGTTCATCTTCCGCAGGAACCGCATCCCCTGCCCGATCTCCGGGTTGAGGACGACGACCGCCTCGGCGCCGAGGAGGCCGTTCTTCGTCCCGCCCAGGCTGAGGATGTCGACGCCGACGTCGGTGGTGAGCTCGCCGAGGCCGGTGCCGAGGAACGCTGCCGCATTGCCGAGGCGGGAGCCGTCGATGTGGAGGATCATGCCCTGGTCGTGGGCCGCCTCGGCGATCGCGCGGATCTCGTCTTGCGTGTACGTCGTGCCCCACTCCGTCGACTGCGCAATGCTCACGGCCAACGGTTGGGCGTTGTGCTCGCTGCCGCGGCCGATGACGGCGTCGGCGATGATGTCCGGAGTGAGCTTGCCGTCGACGGTCGGGGCGCCGATGATCTTCAGCCCGCCGACCTTCTCGGGGGCGCCCGTCTCGTCGTAGTTGATGTGGGCGCTGACCGCGGTGATGACGGCCGCCCACCGCGGCAGCGCGGACTGCAGTGCGAGCACGTTGGCGCCGGTGCCGTTGAACACGGGGAACGCCTGCGCGCCGGGACCGAAGTGCCCGCGCATGACCTCGTGGAAGTGCGCCGTCCACGGATCACCGCCGTAGGCCGGGGTGTGACCGACGTTCGCCTCGACCAGCGCCGCCATCACCTCGGGATGGGCGCCGGCCCAGTTGTCGGATCCGAAGTTGCGCGGGTGATCGGCGGGATCGGAGCTGACCACGGGCGCGGTGATGGAGGTGGGGTTCTTCTGTGCATTAGCGGATGCAGATGAGGTCGTGGCGTCATTGTTCACCCGCTCAGCGTATCGCTGACTGCACGCAGACAGCGAAGAGGGAGCGACCGCGGTCGCTCCCTCTTCATTCCCCCTCAGATGGTGCTCGGCTGGATCAGCTGTCTGCGCTGATCTTCCGACGCCGGACGAGTGCCATCGTCACGAGACCGGCCACGAGCAGGGCTGCGCCTGCGGCCAGCGTGCCGATGCTGTCGACACCGGTCCGGGGCAGGTCGCCACCGGGGCCGGGAGCCGTCGGCTTGTCGGACGGGGTGTCGCCCGGTCCGGGAGCCGTCGGGGTCTCGGTCGGAGTTTCCGTCGGGGTATCCGTCGGAGTCTCGGTGGGAGTTTCCGTCGGAGTCTCAGTCGGGGTCTCGGTCGGGGTCTCGGTCGGAGTTTCCGTCGGGGTCTCCGTGGGAGTTTCCGTCGGAGTTTCCGTCGGGGTCTCCGTGGGAGTTTCCGTCGGAGTGGGCTGCTCTTCGTCACCGTCGCCGGTGCCGCCGCCGCCCTGACGCACGACCTCGCCCTTCTTGATCACGGTCTCTTCGCCCTCGATCTCGAACCGCGCCGAGTTCGTGTACGAGTCGGACTTGCCGCCGTCGGTGACGGTCGTGCGGTAGATGACGGCGTAGACCCAGCCCTCTTCCGAGGTGAAGTTCACGGTCGCGCCATCGTCAGAGACGGTGTAGAAGTCCTGGGGCTTCGGTCCCCAGCCCACGGGCTGGCCGTTCTCGTTGAACGTGTTCGTGCCCGACAGACGGGTCTCGCCCGGGATCAGCTCGATGTTCTCGCCGCCGAGGTCGGTGACGGTGACCTTCTGGCCGCCCTTCATGCCGCCGGCAGGCGACTTGATGTTGACGTGCCACTGGATGTAGTTCTCGTCGTAGTTGTAGTTGCCCCACTTGTACGAGTCCTGTCCCTTCCACTCGCAGTCGCCGACGCACGGGCCATCGGGCGGAGTGACGGTCACGGTGTCCGAGACGTCGCCGAAGTCGTAGGTGACTTCCTTGGTCTCGGTGGTCTCGGTCTGCACCGAAACCCAGAAGTAGAAGGTGCCCTGGATGTTGAGCGGGTTCGCGTTGAGATAGTCCGAGTCGAGATCGCAGTAGAGCTGCGTCTCGGTCACGGTGCACTGTCCCATGGTCACGCCATCGGGATCCTTGAGTTCGAAGGAATCAGTGCGTCCCTGGAGCTCGTCGGGAAGATCGACGACGAAGCCGGCGGGCGTCTGAGGATTGTCGGGAAGGCTCCACGTGCCGTCGATGCGAGCAGTCGACCCGCTCTTGATCGACTCCTCGTGGAACTTCAGCGAATCGATGTTCGCGTTCGTCTGATATGGCGGTGCTGCCACAGCGGGGATCGCAATCAGCGCGGTTGCCACGAGGGCAAGCATCGCGAGGATTGCGGCAGCTGCGCGAGATGTCGCAGTTGTCATGTGATTCCTTTGTGTTGGTCGACGCAGACCGGCACCGATGGTGCAATCCGGGAGGGGGACCGGGGTCAGCGTCGAACGGGGACTGAGCTTCCAAGGTAACAACTTGGATACGATCTCCACAAATCATGCGAGTTTCCCGGGTGTGGCGGATCGCGATGCTCACGCGCGCCCGAAGTCGACCCCAACGTGGAGCTGCACAGACAACCCGTGCACACGGTGGATTCGGAGCTCCGGGTGCCTCTCGGCGAGCTACGGGTTGTGCATGACGCTGCGGGTGCGGAATGACGCTGAGGGTTGTGCGGGGCGCCGGGCGCGCACGGGACCGTCGACCGCCTCGGCGACGGATGCGCACAAGACTCGGCGACCGCCTCGGCGCAGCGTGCGCACGGAACCGGCGATTACGTCGGTGCAGAGTGCGCACGGGACCGGCGACCGCCTCGGCGAGGGTCGGCCCGGACAGCACGAAGCCCGCCTCCGGGTCAGCGGAGGCGGGCTTCGGACTGATCACCGCGGTGCGCACTGAGCGCACGCAGTGCGCACGTGGTGCACCGCGGCAGCGCCTGATGCCGCGGACGAACGGTCAGCGCATCAGGCGCGCAGGCTCACTTGGCGTTGAGGAGTTCGCGCATGAGCTCGGCGGTCTCGGTCGGGGTCTTGCCGACCTTGACGCCTGCGGCTTCGAGCGCTTCCTTCTTCGCCTGGGCGGTGCCCGAGGAGCCGGAGACGATGGCGCCGGCGTGGCCCATGGTCTTGCCCTCGGGAGCGGTGAAGCCGGCGACGTAGCCGACGACCGGCTTCGTCACGTTCTCCTTGATGTAGGCTGCGGCCCGCTCCTCGGCGTCGCCGCCGATCTCGCCGATCATGACGATCGCCTCGGTCTCCGGATCGGCCTCGAACGCCTCGAGGGCGTCGATGTGCGTGGTGCCGATGACGGGGTCACCGCCGATGCCGATCGCGGTCGAGAAGCCGAGGTCGCGCAGTTCGTACATCATCTGGTAGGTCAGCGTGCCGGACTTCGAGACGAGTCCGAGCTTGCCCTTCTTCGTGATGTTCGCCGGGATGATGCCGGCCAGGGACTGCTCGGGCGAGATGATGCCCGGGCAGTTGGGGCCGATGATCCGGGTCGCGTTGCCGGCCTTCTGGGCGCGGGCCCAGACCTCGGCGGAATCCTGGACCGGGATGCCCTCGGTGATGATGACGAGCAGGCCGATGCCGGCGTCGATCGCCTCGATCGCCGCGTCCTTCGAGAAGGCGGGCGGGACGAAGGCCACGGACACGTCGGCGCCGGTCTTCTCCATCGCCTCGGCGACGGAGGCGAAGACGGGAAGCTCGATGTCGTCGCCGTTCTTGTCGACGTGCTTGACGGTGGTGCCGGCCTTGCGGGCGTTGACGCCGCCGACGACGTTCGACCCGGCTGCGAGCATGCGGGCGGTGTGCTTCGTGCCCTCGCCGCCGGTGATGCCCTGGACGATGATCTTCGAATCGGAATTCAGGAAGATAGACATGGGTGTGAGAGACCTTTCCTTACTTGGCGGCTGCCAGTTCGGCGGCCTTGTCGGCTCCACCGTCCATGGTGTCGACCTGGGTGACGAGCGGGTGAGCGGCCTCGGCGAGGATCGCCCGGCCCTCTTCGACGTTGTTGCCGTCGAGGCGGACGACGAGCGGCTTGGTCGCCTGATCGCCGAGGATCTCCAGGGCCTTGACGATGCCGCGGGCCACCTCGTCACAGGCGGTGATGCCGCCGAAGACGTTGACGAACACGGCCTTGACCTGGTCGTCGCCGAGGATGACGTCGAGTCCGTTGGCCATGACCTCGGCCGAGGCGCCGCCGCCGATGTCGAGGAAGTTCGCGGGCTTGACCTTGTCGTGCTTCTCACCGGCGTAGGCGACGACGTCGAGCGTCGACATCACGAGGCCTGCGCCGTTGCCGATGATTCCGACCTCACCGTCGAGCTTGACGTAGTTGAGGTCGAGTTCCTTGGCCTTGAGCTCGAGCGGGTCCTCGGCGTCGATGTCGCGCAGCTCTTCGTGGTCGGGGTGACGGAAGTCCGCGTTCTCGTCGAGCGAGACCTTGCCGTCGAGGGCGAGGATGTCGCCGGCACCGGTCTTGACGAGCGGGTTGACCTCGACGAGCGTGGCGTCCTCCTTCTCGAAGACGGTCCACAGGGAGGTGAGCACGGGGGCGACCTTCGCCGCGGTCTCGGCGTCGAAGCCGGCCGCCTCGGCGATCTCCTTGGCCTTGGCATCGTCGATGCCGTCGATGGCGTTGACGGGGATCTTCGCAAGCGCTTCGGGGCGTTCGACCGCGAGCTGCTCGATCTCCATGCCGCCTTCCTTCGAGCACATGGCGAGGTAGGTGCGGTTGGAGCGATCGAGGAGAACGGAGAAGTAGTACTCTTCGGCGATGTCCGCACCTTCGGCGATCATCACCTTCTTCGTGATGTGGCCCTTGATGTCGAGACCGAGGATCTCTTTCGCACGTGCTTCGGCCTCGTCCGGATTCTTCGCGACCTTGACGCCGCCGGCCTTGCCGCGGCCGCCGATCTTCACCTGCGACTTGACGACGACCACGCCGCCGCCGAGCTCTTCAGCTGCCTTCTTCGCTTCTTCTGGTGTCGTGGCGACCTGAGCCTTGAGCACGGGCACTCCGTGCTTCTCGAACAGGTCACGCGCTTGATACTCGAAAAGATCCACGTGTCTTCCTTCGTTTCGTCTGCAGGGATTTTCCACCCAGCATTCGTACGGGGTCGTTTGGCCCCGCAAGAGCGTTGACGGATGCAACAACCACGCACCACTTTATTCCCAACAGCACCCGAGCATCCAAACACGCAGGCCGCGAACGTAACGAATATCTCGTCAAAAAGTATCTTGGTCGTCAAGATTCTTGATCTGGACGTAAAATCGGATCATGGATGAGGTGGATCGGATCGTCGCCGCGTGGCGACACGAACGTCCTGACCTCGATGTCTCCCCCATGGAGATCCTCTCCCGCGTGAGCCGGCTGTCGCGCCAGCTCGACCGCGCACGGAAGTCGAGCTTCTCCGACTACGGCATCGAGAGCTGGGCCTTCGACGTGCTCTCGGCCCTGCGCCGCTCCGGCGAGCCCTACCAGCTCTCCCCCTCGACGCTCCTGCAGGAGACGCTCGTGACGAGCGGGACCATGACCAACCGCATCGACCGCCTCGTCACCGCCGGCTGGGTCGAGCGCCTGCCCGATCCCGACGATCGCCGCGGGGTGCTCGTGCGCCTCACCGAGGCGGGGCGGGCGACCGTCGACTCCGCCCTCGCCGATCTCCTCGTCAAGGAGCGCGACATCCTCGCCGGGCTCACCCCGGCCGGCCGGCGCAAACTCGCCTCCCTGCTCCGGGAGCTCTCGACCGGCTTCGACGGCGACGAGGACTGAGAACGATGACCGATCCCTCTTCTGACGCCGAGGCGACCGCCGCCTCCTGCAGAACTGGACTCCAGTCGCGCCGCCTCGGCGGGAGACGATCGTCGGGACGTCCGTCGATCTCGTGCCGCTCGATCCCGCCCGGCACGGCGACGCCCTCTTCGCGGCGGCGATCGCCCCCGGCGCCGAGGAGCGCTTCGCCTACCTGCCCGAGCATCCGCCGCGCGATCGGGCGGAATTCGGCGCCTGGCTCGACACGGCTGCCGCCTCGGCCGATCCCCTATTCTTCGCCGTCGTCGACCGCGCGACCGGCCGTGCCGAGGGTCGTCAGGCCCTCATGCGCGTCGACACCGCCAACGGCGTCATCGAGATCGGCAACATCCTCTGGGGTCCGGCGATCGCCCGCACCCGTGCGGCCACCGAGGCGTTCTTCCTCACCGCCGATGCCGTGTTCGCGGCCGGGTACCGCCGGTTCGAATGGAAGTGCAACAACGCCAACGCACCGTGGAGCGGGCGGCCGCCGGTTCGGCTTCACCTTCGAGGGCGTCTTCCGCCAGCACCTCATCGTCAAGGGACGCAACCGCGACACCGCATGGTTCTCGATCCTCGACTCCGAGTGGCCCCAATTGCGCGAGGCGTTCGTCGCCTGGCTGGCTCCCGACAATTTCGATGAGACGGGCACTCAGCGTCGCCGGCTCGAGGATGTCAGGTCCGGCCGGCAGCGCTGATCGTCGATGACGGCCCTCCCAGCGCGTCCTGCCCCGGTGTGAGCCGACCGCCGATTACGCTGGAGGGCGGGGTCGGTCCTCGGCGCGGAACCGCAACGGATGCCGCGCCGTCCCCCGATGCCTCCCACCGGTCCCATCCGACCGCGTCCGCTTCCCACGACCCGCACGAGGAACCATGCGCTTTCGCTCTCTCGCCGTCCTGACCACCGCCGCCGTTCTCGCCACCTCCGCGTGCGTGCCCACGTCGAACGAGACCCGGCCGCAGCCGCGACCGTCGGTGAGCGAGGAGGAGGTCACCCCGATCGCCACGCCCGACGACGCCCCGGCCGTCACCGTCGTCGATTCCTCCCCCGGCGGCGCGAAGGACGCCGACCCGCTGTGGCAGGGACTCTCGACCGCCGCGGCGGACCAGACGCCTGCCTACCTCAAGGTCTGGGTGCGCACCGCGAACCCCGATCTCCCCGAGTCCGGCGAGGTCACCGTCACCTCGGACACGCCCAACAGCGTGAGCGTCACCGTCGACGGCGCGAACGTCAACCGCGACCGGTCGCCGTTCCTCCAGATCCACGGCCTCTTCGACGTCGAGGAGATCGGCGAGTCCGCGTACACGCTGACGACCGTCAACTCCGACGACATCCCCGAGCTCGACCCGCAAGGACCGAACGACGAGGCGCGCTGCACGGCCGATGACGCGCAGGATCGGATCTCCCTGGCCGCCGAGGACCTGTCGGCTGACCCGAGCAGGCGCGAGGAGTTCCGCCAGCAGTGGGGCGCCTCCCCGATGGTGTGGTGGGGCATCCAGAAGACCGCCCAGAGCCTCGGCGAAGAGGGCGGCGTCGCCGGCGACTTCCTCACCGAGGCGTGCGGGGAGTACCTCGGTCAGTGACGTCCGCTCAGTCGGCGAGCGCGCGGTTGTAGGCGTCGACGACCGGCGGGGTGAAGTAGCCGAGGATGACGGCGATGGCCGTGATGAGGCACGCGAGGCCGAACCACAGGGAACCGCCGATCGTGCTGAAGCCGAAGACGATGACGAGGAGCTCGAACGCGATCGCCGCGGGCCGGGCCCAGCGGTGCAGACGCCACGACCCGCGGGCGGCGGCGAGCAGGCCGGCGGTGAAGATGAGGAACATGACGGCGAGCCCGATGAGGGAGGTCGCCAGCGATCCCGCGGAGAACGCCGTGACGATGAACGACACCGCGGTGCCCGCGAGGACGAGGGCCTGAAGAAGCAGGACGATGACCGGGATGAGCATCGCCCGCGGCGTGGGAACGCCGTGTCCGGCGGGTTCGACTCCCCCGCCGATCCGGCGTCGGTGCTCCCCGGTCTCACACCGTCACCCGGGCGAATCCGGGGATGAGGATCTCGTCGAGCATGCGCTCGCGCACGTCGAGGGGAAGGAACGCCGCGGTCACGGCATTGACGGTGGCCCACTCGAGGTCGGTCTGCGTCCAGCCGGCCTCGTCGACGAGCAGCCGCATCTCACGGGTCATCGAGGTCCCGGACATCAGGCGGTTGTCGGGGTTGATCGTCACGGCGAAGCCGAGGTCCTTGAGCCCGGTGATCGGGTGGCTGGCGATCGTCCCGCCGATGTCGGTCTGGAGGTTCGAACTCGGGCACAGCTCGAGCGGGATCTGCTGGTCGAGGACCCAGGCGGCGAGGCTGCCGAGCTGACCCTCCCCGTCGACGATGTCCATGTCCTCGACGATCCTCGCCCCGTGCCCGATGCGCTGCGTATGGCAGACGGTGACCGCCTCGTGGATCGACTCCTTGCCGGCGGCCTCGCCGGCGTGGATGGTGAGCGGAACGTAGGCCTGGTGAAGGGCGTTGAACGCCGAGAGGTGCGCCGACGGCGGGAAGCCGTTCTCCGGTCCGGCGATGTCGAAGCCGACGACGCCGGTGTCCGCGCCCTTCTCCCGGTGGCGGATCGCGAGTTCGGCGATGGCCATCGAGTTGTCGGCCTGGCGCATCGCGGTGAGGATCTGGCCGACGGTGATGAGCTTGCCCTCAGCGGCCGCCTCGGCGACACCGGCCTCGAGACCCTCCTGCACCGCTTCGACGACCTCGTCGAGGTCGAGTCCCCCGGCGAGGTGCTGTTCGGGGGCCCACCGGGCCTCGGCGTAGAAGACGCCGTCGGCAACCTGGTCGAGCACCCATTCCCTCGCGACGCGGATGAGGCCCTCCCGCGTCTGCATCACCGCGGTCGTGTGGGCGAACGTCTCGAGATAGCGGACGAGGTCACCGGAGTTCGCTGAATCGGTGAACCACTGCGCCAGGGCGTCGGGCTCCGTGGCGGGCAGCTCGTGGCCGATCTGCGCGGCGAGTTCGATGATCGTCGCCGGCCGCAGACCGCCGTCGAGGTGATCGTGGAGGGAGACTTTGGGCAGCTGCAGGATCGGATCGTCGTGGGCGACGCCGGCGGGAGTATTCAACACGAGGCAAGTCTATCCGTCATCATCGCAGCAACGGGTCGTTCTCACTCCTGCGTCGGGTCGATGTCGCCGCTCTTGATCCGCTCGCGCAGGTCGGTGATGCTGCGCCCGGCATCGGAGACCCGGCTGAGGAAGCCGTCCTCGGCCGAGATCCCGATCCCGCCGTTGTCGATCGTGCCCTCGTACCGGCGTTCGGCGACGAGGATCCCGTTCATCTCCTCCGGGTCGACGTCGCCGGGTTCGACGATCTCGTCGGGGTTCTTGCTCTGCGGCCACTCGGGGAACATCGTGCGCAGGCCGCGGCGGATGTTCGGTTCGATCGTCGCGACGACGGCATCGCTGAAGCCCCCGGAGGCCCCGTACCAGATGAGCTTCGGCAGCACCGGCGGTTCGCCGTCGCCGGAGGGGTCCGGGGTGGCGGTGGCCGCAGCCGTTCGCGTCTCGTCGGCGGCTCCGAGGACGCCCATCGCCGCCGCCGATCCGAAGGGCACGATGACGTCGGCGTCGGCCCGGGACGCGGAGTCGAAGAACTCCCGTCCGCCCTCCTCGGTGTCGTCGACCGTGCGCGCGGCGATCCGCGAGTCACGGAACGAGGTGACGTCCGCGGTCTCCTCGTCGGCCTCCTCGTTGTAGAGGGCGACTCCCGCGTCGAAGGCGGAGAGGATCTCCTCGGCCTGGGGGAAGCCACGGGAGACGAACGCCGCGACCTCACCGGACTCGCTCGCCGTCGCCGCGATGTAGCCGGCGATGAAGGCCGGGGGCACGAGGTCGAAGTCGATGCTGAGCACATTGTCGGGCAGGTTCTCGCGCCCGCTCGCGACCCCGAGGAAGAGCGCCTCAGGGTTCTCCCGCGCGTAGGAGTCGAGTTCCTTCGCCCCGCCCGGTCCGACGACGGTTGTGAGCGTGCACTCCTCCCCCGGTGTGCGGGCGAGTGCCGCCGAGGTGGCCGAGACATCCGAGACCCGCTGGCTCGAGGTGGCGGTGAAGACCCCGGCCGAGCGGGCGAGCTCGGTCTCGGCGAGGGTGAGCGCCCCGGCGGAATGGTCCTCGAATCCGGCGGGTGCGGAGATCATGCAGGCCGTCGTCGGATCCGGGGCCGCGGCGGGGGTCGTCACCGAGCACGCACTGGCGCCGAGGAGGCTGAGCACGCCGAGGCAGGCGCCCACCCTGGTCACGAGCTTGGTTCTCATGACAGACAGGGTATCCGGCTGGGCTGAGTGCCGTCCGTCAGGCCGGTCGCGGGCGGGGAGGCTGGTGGTGGGCGGGGAGACTGGTCGCGGGCGGGCAGGCTGGTCCTGGGTAGGCCGGCGCTGCCCAGCGGACTGGAGGTGCCCAGCGCTATCCGGTTGGCTGGAGCGCCTCGCGCCGGCCGTCGAGAACCTTGAGCGCGGTGGCGGTGAAGATCCGTGCGGCGATCGGCACGCTTCCCTCGTCGATGAGGAGGTCGCCCTGGTGGATGTCGTACGTGATGCCGCCGGGGGTGCGGGTGCCCATGCGCACGAGCGCGCCGGGGCAGTGCGTGAGGTACCACGCGAAGTCCTCGCCGCCCATCGACTGCGGGGTCAGCTGCACGGAGTTCTCGCCGAGTTCGGTCCGCACGGCCGACTCGATGAGGGCGACCTGGTCCTCGGTGTTGACCACCGGGGGGACGCCGCGGCGGTGCTCGAGGTCGACCTTGACCCCGTACGGGCCGGCGATGCGCTCGACGAGCTCGGGGAGCACCTCGGCGACCTGATTCCATCCGTCGACGTCGAGGCACCGCAGCGTCCCGCGGAGGATCCCCTCCGAGGGCACGACGTTCGCGGCGTGACCGGCGCTGATCTCGCCCCACACGAGCGAGATCGCGTGGCGGGGGTCGATGAGGCGTCCGAGCGTCGAGGGCAGGTCGGTCGCGAGCTTGCCGAGGGCGTAGACGAGGTCCTCGGTGAGGTGGGGCCTCGAGGTGTGGCCGCCGTGGCCGGTGAGCCGGATGGTGACGGTGTCGCCGGCCGCGGTGATCGCGCCGATGCGCGATCCGATCCGGCCGACGTCGACGTTGGGGTCGCAGTGGACGGCGTAGATCTCCGGCACGTCGTCGAGGGCGCCCTGCGAGATGACGCGCAGCGCCCCACCCGGGGTGACCTCCTCGCCGGGTTGGAAGATCAGGCGCACCCGTCCGCCGAGGCCGCCCGGTGTCGTCTCGTGCGCCCTCTGCAGGGCGATGCCCGCGCCGAGGAGGCCGGTGAGGTGGACGTCATGACCGCACGCATGGGCGACCCCGGGCACGGTGGAGGCGAAGTCCTCGGTGATGAGGTCGTCGATGGGCAGGGCGTCGATGTCGGCGCGCAGGGCGAGCGCGATCGGTCCCTCGCCTACGTCGCAGACGAGCCCCGAGCCGTCGAGGCGTCGTGGGGTGAGTCCGGCGGCCTCGAGCCGGGCGGCGAGCTTGTCCGTCGTCGCGAACTCCTGGAACGACAGCTCCGGGTGCGCGTGGATGTCGCGGCGGAACTCGAGGAGCTCGGGCGTGAGCTCGGCGATCGCGGCTGCGGTGGTGGCGTCGGGGGCGGGGTGCGCGGCGTCGGTGCGGGCGACGTCGCTGCCAGCCGCGCTGGTGCGAGCGGCATCGCTGCCAGCCGCTTCGATCCCATCCGCATTCGGGCGCGCGGCATCGGTGTCGGCCGCATTCGGACGGGGGGCGTTCGGTCGGGCGGCGCCGGAATTCGCCGCCTCGGTGTGCGGTGCGCCGTCCGCGGTGCGGGGATCGGGGTTGAGTGACATTGAGGCCATGCTAGACACTCGGACGCGGGTGTGGGCCCCGGGTGACCAAATTCGACACGATCGGTGACGTCGAGTGACCGCCGGGATCGGCGGTGATCGACGGTTTGCGCCAGTTGAGTCTGAGATGGCCAAGGCGGCCTTGGCCACTTCGGATTCAACTGGCGCAAACTCAACCGGGACAGATTCACTCAGCCCATCGGGGTCGTTCAGCACAGCGTGATTGCGCAGCCAGGGCACCTGACGCTCAGGCCGGTTGGGTCTGATGGCCGGTCGTCTGCAGGCGGAGTTCGCAGGTGGTCGCGGTGAGGAACGGCTGGACCTCGGCGACCCGCAGCGGCCCCGGCACCTGCGCGAGGACGTCGTGGAGCAGGCGCGCATGCACGGCACACGCCATCGTCCGCTCGTCCCCGACGAGCTCGAGGTGCGGACAGGCGGCCAGCGCGATGCCCAGACCGGTGTCGTCGGCGACGGGCTCGAGCCCCGAGTCGTCGAGATGATCGACGAGCGCGTCGAACTGCTCCCCCGCCCCGTCGCCGAGCCTCCGCACGGACTCGGGCACACACGAGTAGCCGACCCGCGCGAGCACCGGTCCGAGCGCCTTCGCCCGCTCGATCCGACTCTTCGCCGCCGGGTTCATCTCCGCATCGTCGACCGCGCGGTAGACCGTCGGCGGCCTCCCCCGCATTCCCGACGGTTGCGGCCGTGCGCTGACGAGCCCTTCGTCGATGAGGACGCCGAGGTGGTCCCTGGCCGTGTTGATATGGAGGCCGACCGCCTCGGCGAGGTCCTTGAGCGTGCGGTCGGGCCCCTGCTGGACGGCTCCGAGCAGGCGGACGCGACTGAGTTCGGTGAGACCGCGGTAATCGGTCGTTCTGCGCGGCATGGGGACATCCTCGGAGTCGGAGAGTCGTGCACTGCACCTGTGATTCTACGTCGTGTAGAAAAGTGTGGCCAGCCTCGCAGGTGACGCTGCCCGCGCACTCCGCACCGTCACGTGCGGACGAATGAACACCGGCACGCGTGGACGAATAAACACGGTCGAAACCTGCGCGGGCCGCCTCGGCGCACCGGCACTCTGGAACCATCGGAGCGACCGACACCGGCGGAACCGTCCGCCGCGGCCGCTCCCGGGAGCCCCGGAACCCCACGCCTCCGCTCCCGTCAACCAGCATCTCCCCACGTCACCCGGGCGCCCACCCAACGCCCCCGCACTGACCGAGAAGGATGACCATGGAACTCAGCCCCCGCTCCCACGAGGTCGTCGTTGCGACCGCCGGCGTCGTCGCCGAGCACGCCGACGAGATCACCTCGGTGTTCTATCCGACGATGTTCGAGGCGCACCCGGAGCTGCTCGGCATCTTCAACTTCGCCAACCAGGCGATCGGCGAGCAGCCGAAGGCGCTGGCCTCCTCGGTGGTCGCGTTCGCCGTCCAGCTCATCGATCCCGACGCCACGGACTTCACGCCCGTCCTGCGGCGGATCGCGCACAAGCACGTGTCCCTCGGCGTCCGCGCCTCCGAGTACCTCATCGTCGGCCACTACCTCCTCGGCGCGGTGAGAACCGTCCTCGGCGATGCCGTCACCGAGGAGGTCGCCGCCGCCTGGGACGAGGTCTACTGGCTGTTCGCGACCGCGCTCATCGCCGAGGAGGCCCGGCTCTACGCCCTCGGCGGCACCGAGCCCGAGCACCCGTGGCGGAACTTCCGGGTCGTCGAGCGCTTCGACGAGTCCGACGAGGTCTTCTCCCTCCTCCTCGCCCCCGTGTCCGGCGCGGTCCCGGCCCACCTCACCGGGCAGTATGTGGCGATCCTCGTCGAACTGCCCGACGGATCGACGCAGCCGCGCCAGTACACGATCTCCTCCGGCCCGCGCGGCGACACGCTGCGGGTGACGATCAAGCGGGTGCGCGGCGTCGGCGGTGCCCCGGACGGCGTCGTCTCGGGGTGGCTGTTCGACAACGCGCAGCCGGGCAGCGTGCTCAAGGTCTCCCAGCCCGCCGGCGACGTCGTCCTCGAGGAGTCGGACGCCCCGCTCGTCCTCGTCTCCGCCGGCATCGGGATCACCCCAATCGCCGCGATCATGGAGGACCTCTCCCGGCGGCAGCCGCACCGGACCGTCCGCCTCTACCACGCCGATCGGTCGCATGCCCATCATGCGCTCTACGCCGGCCTGCGCCGGCAGGTGCTCGCGATGGCCGACGCGCAGGCGATCAACTGGTACGAGGAGGGCGCGACCGAGGCTCCGACCCTCCATCCGGCCCGCAGCGGTTTCATGGATCTCAGCGGACTCGCCGTGCCCGCCGAGGCGGAGGTGTTCATGTGCGGTCCGCTGCCGTTCATGCAGGCCGCCCGCGCCGAGTTCATCGCCAAGGGCGTGCCCGCCGAGCGGATCCACTACGAGGTCTTCGGCCCCGACCTCTGGACCCAGAGCCCGGCGTAGGGGCCACGCGCGCGCGTATGGGGAGGTTGCCCCTCCTGAGAGTCCTGCGAGTGCCTTCCGGCTCACCTTGTTTTCGAGGGCTCTGTTTCTGACCAGAGCTCTCGATAACAGGGTGAGCCGGACCGCGCATGCCTGGCTGCGAGGCGCCCTTTCGGCGCAAATGAGGCTCCTCAGACCGCCCGAGACTCCTCAGACCGGCCGCGACTGCGCTGACCACCAGAGACCCGGCTGACTGCCCGAGACCCCTCCGACCGACACCCCCTCCTCAGAGCAGGTCGTCGAGTCCCCGCTCGCCGGCCAGGGAGACGGCCTTCTTGACGTCCTGCGCGTGGGAGCGGGAGGTGATGAGGAGGACGTCCTCGGTGTCGACGACGACGAGGTCCTCGAGGCCGACGATCGCGACCGTGCGGGGCTGCTCGGAGAAGACGACCCCCGAGGCGTCGACCTCGAGGAGGTCGCACGAGCCGCCGATCGAGATGACCCCGCGCGGCTCCCCGGGCACGGGCTGGCGGAGCCGGGCTACGGAGTCGAAGTCCCCGACGTCGTCCCACCCGAAGTCGCCGGGGATGACGATGACCCGACCGGCCTCGGCGGCGGGTTCGGCGACGACGTAGTCGATCGCGCGCTTCTCGAGCCCCGGCCACACCTCGGCGAGGACGGACTCCTGGGCATCGGTCCCCCACGCCTCGGCGATCCGGGACAGGCCGGCGAAGAGCGTGGGATCCTCCTCGGCGAGGATCTCGAGGAGTGCTGAGGCCTTGGCGATGAACATCCCGGCGTTCCACCGGTAGCGGCCCGAGTCGACGTAGCGGCGGGCCGTGCTCGCCGCCGGCTTCTCCGCGAACGCAAGGGCGCGGCGGGCGGTCGGGGCACCGGCGATGCCGAGGAGGCTGCCGGTCTTGATGTAGCCGTATGCGGTCGCGGGGTTGCGCGGCATGATGCCGACGGTGACGATGTCGCCGGATTCCGCGGCGACGCACGCCTGTTCGATGACGGAACGGAATTCGTCGACGTTCGTGATCGAGTGGTCGGCGGAGAAGGACCCGACGATCGCCTCGGGGTCGGTTCTGTGGATGAGGAGGGTCGCGAGACCGATCGCGGCGGCCGAGTCCTTCGGGGAGGGCTCTGCGACGATGCGGCTCGGGCACAGCTGGGGAAGCTGCTCGGCGACCTGCTCGGCGTGGCTCTCACCGGTGACCACCCAGACCTTGTCGTCGCCGACGAGCGGGGCCACTCGGTCCCAGGTCGACTGGAGGAGGCTGCGACCGGTGCCGAGGACATCATGGAGGAATTTCGGGGACGCCTTGCGGGAGAGCGGCCAGAGTCGGGTGCCCGATCCGCCCGCGGGGATGATGGCGTGGAAGTGCGTGTTCACCCCCTCAGTGTCTCAAAGTTCGGGCATGACATCACCGATGTTGTCCGCCGTGTCGGGGTGAGGAGAACCAGAACACATCGTCAACGGAACACCCGCGTCAGACCGGGTCACCGCCTCGGCGACAACGGATTTCGCACCCCCGGTCCGCGCCCGCGATTTACCGCACACGTTTGTGCGGTAATTGTTCGCCGTGAGACGCGGTGTGACCGATTGTGAGAGAACTGCCAGGGTGACAATGTGATCCAGCCCGCTCAATGGGGAGCCGACTGGCAACTGGGCGGTCTTCGGCGTACTTTCATGATGTACATCGTCGATTCATCCAAGATGGAGGATGCTCCGTGGCCCAAGCGTCTACGAGCACTCTGTACCGAGGTGGAGAAGGAATGTGGTCCTGGGTCGCGCATCGCGTGACAGGGGTCGGGATCTTCTTCTTCCTGTTGGTTCACGTGCTTGACACTGCACTCGTTCGCGTTTCCCCCGAGGCGTACAACGCCGTCATCGGAACCTACAAGACTCCGGTCATGGCCTTCGGGGAGATCGCACTCGTCGCCGCGATCGCCTTCCATGCGTTCAATGGCCTGCGGGTCATCCTGATCGACTTCTCCAAGGGCGGCCCGAAGAACCAGCGGAAGCTGTTCTGGGGTGTCATGATCCTCTGGCTGATCATCATGATCGCGTTCGTCCCTCGCCAGCTGATGCACACGTTCGGAGGCTGACATGAGCACAACATCGATTCCGGCTCCGCGCACCGGGTACTCGCGCAACAAGTCCACGAGCTCGAAGTTCGAGATGTTCGCGTGGCTGTTCATGCGCATCTCGGGCGTCATCCTCGTCGTCCTCATCTTCGGTCACCTCTTCGTCAACCTGTGGGCCGGCGAAGGCGTCCAGCAGATCGACTTCGGCTTCGTCGCCGGCAAGTGGGCCAGCCCGTTCTGGCAGATCTGGGACCTCCTCATGCTGTGGCTGGCGATGCTGCACGGCACCAACGGCCTGCGCACGATCATCATGGACTACGCCGAGAAGCCGCGCACGAGCATGGCGCTCCAGCTCATCCTCTACATCGCCTCGGCCGTCGTCCTCGTGCTCGGCACGCTCGTCATCTTCACCTTCGATCCCTGCCCGGCCGGAGCCGACCCCGCTCTGCTCGCGTCGTTCTGCCAGGCCTAAAGGAGAAACATGCAGGTTCATCACTACGACGTCGTCATCGTCGGCGCCGGTGGCGCTGGCATGCGCGCCGCCATCGAGTCGGGCCAGCGGGCACGCACCGCGGTCCTGACCAAGCTCTACCCCACGCGTTCCCACACCGGCGCCGCCCAGGGCGGCATGTGCGCGGCACTGGCCAATGTGGAAGAGGACAACTGGGAATGGCACACCTTCGACACCGTCAAGGGCGGTGACTACCTCGTCGACCAGGATGCCGCCGAGGTGATGGCGAAGGAAGCCATCGACGCCGTCCTCGATCTCGAGAAGATGGGGCTGCCGTTCAACCGCACGCCCGAGGGCAAGATCGACCAGCGCCGCTTCGGCGGTCACACCCGCGACCACGGCAAGGCGCCGGTGCGCCGCTCGTGCTACGCGGCCGACCGCACCGGCCACATGATCCTCCAGACCCTCTACCAGAACTGCGTCAAGCACGGCGTCGAGTTCTACAACGAGTTCTACGTCCTCGACCTCGTCATGACCGAGGTCGACGGTGAGCGCCGCCCCGCCGGCGTCGTCGCCTACGAACTCGCCACCGGCGAGATCCACGTCTTCCAGGCGAAGTCGGTCGTCTTCGCGACCGGCGGCGTCGGCAAGGTCTTCAAGACCACGTCGAACGCCCACACCCTGACCGGCGACGGTATGGCCGTGACGTACAACCGCGGCATCCCGCTCGAGGACATGGAGTTCTTCCAGTTCCATCCCACGGGCCTCGCCGGACTCGGCATCCTCCTCTCCGAGGCGGCCCGCGGCGAGGGCGCGATCCTGCGCAACTCCGAGGGTGAGCGCTTCATGGAGCGCTACGCCCCGACGATCAAGGACCTCGCCCCGCGTGACATCGTCGCCCGGTCGATGGCCAACGAGGTCCGCGAAGGCCGCGGTGCGGGACCGAACAAGGACTACGTCCTCCTCGATCTCACCCACCTCGAGCCCAAGCACATCGACGAGAAGCTGCCCGACATCACCGAGTTCGCCCGCACCTACCTCGGTGTCGAGCCCTACACGGAGCCGGTGCCGGTGTTCCCGACCGCGCACTACGCGATGGGCGGCATCCCGACGAACATCGAGTCCGAGGTGCTCGCCGACAACGACACCGTCATCCCCGGCCTCTTCGCGGCCGGTGAGTGCGCGTGCGTGTCCGTCCACGGCTCGAACCGCCTCGGCACGAACTCGCTGCTCGACATCAACGTCTTCGGCAAGCGCGCGGGCATCGCCGCCGCCGAATACGCCAACCGCGCCGAGGTCATCGAGCTGCCCGAGGACTCGCAGGCCGACACGGTCGCCGTCCTCGAGCGCCTGCGCAACTCCGACGGGCCCGAGCGCATCGGCGCGATCCGCAAGGACCTGCAGGAGATCATGGACGCCAACGTTCAGGTGTTCCGCACCGACGAGACGCTGCGTGCGGCTCTCGCGGAGATCGAGAAGCTGCGTGAGCGCTACGACAACGTCGGCATCCAGGACCGCGGCAAGCGCTACAACCTCGACCTCCTCGAGGCCGTCGAGCTCGGCTTCCTGCTCGAACTCGCCGAGGTCATCACCGTCGCGGCCATCCACCGCAAGGAGTCCCGCGGCGGACACTTCCGCGAGGACTTCCCGAACCGCGACGACGAGGGCTTCATGCACCACACGATGACCTACCTCGACCCGGATTCGGAGGCCGAGGGAGTCCCGGGCATGCGCCTGGAGACCAAGCCCGTCGTCGTCACCCGTTACCAGCCGATGGAGCGTAAGTACTGATGAGCACCGATACCGAAACCCCGGAGCCGGCATCGAAGGTCGACCTGCCCTCGCACCTGAGCGGTGAGGGCGGGGAGATCCCGTCCTTCGACTGCACCTTCCGCATCGCGCGCTTCGACCCGGAGACGGACGAGGCACCGCACTGGGAGGAGTACAACGTCACGATGTACGGCACGGACCGCGTGCTCGATGCCCTCCACAAGATCAAGTGGGACATCGACGGTTCGCTGACCTTCCGTCGCTCGTGCGCCCACGGCGTCTGCGGCTCCGATGCGATGCGCATCAACGGCCGCAACCGCCTGGCCTGCAAGACCCTGCTCAAGGACCTCGACACGTCCAAGCCGATCACCGTCGAGGCGATCAAGGGCCTGCCGCTGGAGAAGGACCTCATCGTCGACATGGAGCCCTTCTTCCAGTCGTACCGGGAGATCATGCCGTTCCTCATCACGAGCGGACACGAGCCCACCCGTGAGCGCCTGCAGTCCTCCGAACAGCGCGAGGCCTTCGACGACACGACGAAGTGCATCCTCTGCGCCTCGTGCACCTCGTCGTGCCCCGTGTTCTGGACCGACGGGCAGTACTTCGGTCCCGCGGCCATCGTCAACGCGCACCGCTTCATCTTCGACTCGCGTGACGAGGGCGGGGACATGCGGCTTGAGATCCTCAACGACAAGGAAGGCGTGTGGCGCTGCCGCACGACGTTCAACTGCACCGATGCCTGCCCCCGCGGCATCGAGATCACCAAGGCGATCGCCGAGGTCAAGCAGGCGATCCTCCAGCGCGCATTCTGAGTCCGCGCTGAGGTCGACCTGACCCCAGCAGCGCCGAGGCGGCCGTGCACTTCACCGTGTGCGGCCGCCTTCGTCGTCCCGGAGTTCTCCTCCCGGTCACGGAGTCTGAGGATCCGCGACGCCCGGGATCCGTACACTGGTGCGCATGCGTTCTCCGTCCTCGTCTCCTTCCTCGGCGCTGGCTCACCTGCGCACCGCGCGCGCGCACTCGCGCTCCTCCTCGTCGTCGCCTCGCTCGTCCTCTTCCCCGGCACTGCCCAGGCCGCACCCGAGCCGACCGAGAAGATCTACGTGAGCCCGGACAACCTCGGCGATGGCGCGCAGCCGCCCCAGCCGATCGGCACATCATGGCTCGTCGGCGACCTCGACACCGGTGAGCTCCAGGTCGCGGAGAACATCGACGTCAAGCACGCGCCGGCCTCGACGATCAAGCTGCTCACCGCGCTCGCGCTCATCGACGTCCTCGATGACCCCGAGCAGAAGGTCGAAGCGGAGTTCGAGGACATGGAGATCGACGGGACGAAGGTCGGTCTCATGCAGAAGAACGACTACACCGTCGACACGCTCTTCCACGCGATGCTCATGTCGAGCGCCAACGATGCCGCGAACGCCCTCGGCCGTGCCGCTGGGGGCCAGGAGAAGGCCGTCGCCCTGATGAACGCGAAGGCGAAGTCGCTCGGCATGACGAACACGAATGCGATGAACACCTCCGGCCTCGACGACCCGAACCAGTACACGACCGTCGCCGACATGGCGAAGCTCGCGTACGCGGTGACGGAGAATCCGACGCTCATGGAGATCATCGGGACGACGACGTACTCGTTCCCGGGAGGCACGAACCCGGAGACGAAGGAGAAGTTCAAGGGCTACGAGATCCAGAACCACACGCAGATCGTCGGCAACGTCGAGGGCGGGCTCGGGCTGAAGAACGGGTACACGACGACGGCGAAGGGCTCCTACATCGCCGTCGCCGAACGCGACGGCAAGCGCGTCGTCTCAGCACTCCTCGGAGCGGAGAACAATTCGCGTCAGGCCGCCGTCGACCTCCTCGAATGGGACTTCGCGCAGACGTCTCCGGAGACCGTGGCGACGGTTCCCGTCGGCGCCGCTGCCGCCCCGACGCCGACGGCCACCGCCTCGGGCAGCGGCAGCGATGCGGGAGACAGCTCCGACAGCCAGGCGGACGACGCCGGCGCGGCGAGCGATTCCTCGGCCTCGGCGACCGGGGGCGTCGACCTGCTGCCGCTCGGCCTCCTCGGCGGGGGCGTCATCATCCTCGGGCTCGCGGGCCTGCTCTGGTTCCGGCTGCGCAAGCGCCACCGCACGCAGTGATGGGAGCGGTCGTGCGGGCTCCACGGCGCCCGTTCTGCCGCCGCTTCGGCCCGGCGCCGCCGCCGTTTTGACTTCGCCGCCCGCGCCGCGTTATGGTTATCTCTTGCGCTGACGTCATCGGCCCAGTTCATCGGAGTGCATCGACCGATCGGGCAGCGACGGCAGGCCGCTCAAGACGGCCGCCGGATCCGCTCCAGCCGACTGACATCGTGTCTTGTCTCAGCGCATCTCCCCCACCGTGAGGGACTGACCCAGATCACGGCGACCTCCCACAGGCCACTTCGTCGTCGACGTCCTGTGAGGTCAGGCGACTCCCCCGTCGCCACCGCAGACCACCTGGCGAAACGGCATGCGTCGACGCATGTCCGTTCGCGACGAGAGAAAGGAATGGAACCCATGACTGAGTTCCCACAGTGGGTGCAGCGTGCCGTCGAGCACGCCGGCCTCATCGACCCGGAGATCAGCACCGCGGACGGAGAGGTCACGATCAGTGACTCGACCGGTCGCACCGTGCTCTTCACGGGGTCGTCGCTGCGTGAGACCACGCCGCTGGCCGCCTGAGAGATGTCCCCGGTGAGCCCGCGACAGGGTCTGTGCTGCCGGGTTTGACGCAGCACTGACCCGACGGGCTTCACCTGAGCGCCCGGCTTGCACTCCTCCCAGCGAGGGGTGCAAGCCGGGCGCTTCTGTCTGCTTGCGTTCCCGATTATAAGTAAGTTACCTTGTTTTCGGCGCATCCTCACGGCGGGCTTTCGCACGGTGCCGGAAGCCCGCCGAGGTGGACCGCAGCCGGCCCCGGCCCGTACCGCTGACCGCGGTGCTGACCGTGCAGCAGACCGCGGTGCTGACCGTGCAGCAGACCGCGGTGCTGACCAGCAGTGCTGGCCTGCGCTGCGCCGACCCCGAACACTGCGCGAAAGCGAGGCGGCCTCCGTTTATGACCTCACCTCCCAGCGGCATCATCGAGTTCTTCCGTCGGCCCGAGGTCGTCACCGATATGCTCCAGATCGCCAAGACGGTGATCGCTGCGACCCTCGGCTGGTGGCTGTCGGTGTGGGTGCTCGACTCGCAGATGCCGTTCCTCGCCCCGTGGGCGGCTCTGCTCACCGTCCATGCCACGATCCATCGGACACTCGCCCGTGGGGCGCAGACCATGGTCGCCTCCGTCGCCGGTGTCGCCCTGTCCTTCGTCGTCGGCCACTTCCTCGGCGTGAGCCTCTGGACCTTCGGCTTCGCAATGCTCGCCGGGGTCGTCCTCGCCCGCGTCCCGTGGATCAGGGATGAGGGCATCGCGATTGCGACGACGGCGATCTTCGTCCTCGGCAGCGGGTTCGGCAGTCAGCAGCCGTTCCTCGACGAACGCCTCATCGAGCTTGCACTGGGCGTCGGGGTGGGCGTGGCCGTCAATCTACTCATCGTCCCACCGCTGCGCGATGAGCAGGCGGCTATCCACATCGACGGCATCAACCGCCGGATCGGCGAGGTGCTGACGAACATGAGCGACGAGTTCTCGACCTCGTGGGACACCGACCGCGCGCACGTCTGGTTCGTCGAGACCGAAGCGATGAGCAGAGATCTCGACGCAGCGTGGCAGACGGTCAACCTGGCCAACGAGAGTCGCCAGGCCAACCCGCGTCCGCGGCTGCGATCCCTGCGCCGTGCGGTGCTCCGCAGTCGCGACGCAGACGCCGTCGAGGAGGAGCTCAGTCCCGAGAACATCCTCCGGCGCCTCGACGAAGGCGTCTCCCACCTGCGCCACCTCACCCGCACCTTGGAGGCGGCCACCTATGACGACAGCAGATGGGATGATCGGTTCCGCACCGAATGGGCGGACATCGTCCGTGCGGCCGGCACCGCGATCGCCGACCCGGACATCGGCGTGGACTCGATCCATGATCGCCTCGACGCGCTGTCGGTCGGGATCGCCGATGGCGACGACCTGCCGAAGACAGCGTGGCCGCTCTACGGCGCACTCATCACGAGCGTGCGCCACATCGCCGTCATCGTCGACGATGTCGCCACTGCGCGCGAGGTCCGCAGCACAGCCCGCCGAGGCGGGTGACCGCAGGCAGATGCGCGCCACCTGCCTGCGGTCAGCAGCTCAGGACTGCGGGTGGTCCTCGTCGTCGAAGCCGACGTCGATCGACTGCTCGGCCACATCGGCGATATCGGCCTCGACGACAGCAGGTGCCGACCCCGTCGGTTCGGCATCCTCACCGGTGAGGACCTCGGTGGACTCGATGTCCTCGGACTGCTCCTCCCGATCGGCTTCGGGCACTTCGCTCAGCGACGGATCCGTACTCACGATCTCCTCCTCGGTGCGGGGCCACGGCCGCGCCGCCGCAGAACGCAGCGACGGCGGGTACTCGTGATGGTAATCGTGTGGGTGCGCATGTCAAGGACGACCGCCCCCACTCAGCACTCACTCCTCGTAGGCGATGACGCTCATCATCCCGGCCTCACCGTGGTAGATGTTGTGGCAGTGCGTGAGCCACCGGCCCGGATTGTTCGCATCGAACTCCACGGTCAGCGTCTTTCCCGGCAGGACGATCGCCGTGTCCTTGCGCGGTCCCCCGCCGGTGAGCTGGAACGTGTGCCCGTGGAGGTGGAGGGGATGCCACATGTCCGTCTCGTTGACGAAGGAGAGGCGCACCCGCTCCCCCTCGGCGACCGCCTGCGCAGTGTCCATCGGCTTCTCGTGGTCATACGGCGTCTCGTCGAACGCCCAGTCGTAGGCGGCCATCGACCCGGTCAGCCGTAGGGTGAGCTCCCGGTCGGCGGACTTGGCCGGCAGGGCGACATCGCTGCGGGCTTTCAGCGCCTCGGCGGACAGAGGTGCGGCCGCAAGTTCCGCGACGTTCCCGTCGGTCGGCGGCGCCTCGCCGGACCCCGTGCGGACGACGGCGTGGACGCGCTCCTGCTTGCCCTCCGCCTCGGCGACAAGAGCGAACACGCCGTCGCCCAGCGTCACGACTGCGTCATAGCGCTCCCCCATGCCGAGGAGGAGCGACTGCGTCTCGGCGGCCTTCCCGTCGACGGGGAAGCCGTCGGTGTGGGTGACCGTGAGCGAGTGCCCGGTCAGGGCGAGGCGGAACGCGGTGTCGCCACCGGCGTTGATGATCCGCAGCCTCACCTTCGCGCCCGGCTTGGCCTCGAAGGTCGCTGGGTCGTCGGCGGGCCGACCGTTGATGAGGTACGTGGGGTAGTAGACGTCGCCGGCGTCGCCGCCGAGGACGTCCGAGGCGGCGCCCATGAGCATGTTGCCCATCCGCATCGGCCCGCCCATGCCGCTGTGGTCCATCCCGCCCATGCCGCTCATGTCGCCTGAGTCTGAGCCGCCCATGTTCCCGTGGTCCATGCCGCCCATGTCGCCCGAACTGGAGCTCGAACCGCCCATGCCCTGCCGGAGTTCGGTGAGCACCTCGGCGGGAGTCGCGGTCACTCCGTCGAGCCAGTCGTCGAGGATGATCACCCACTCGTCGTCGTACTCGAGCTGTTCGTCGGGGTCGTCGACGATGAGCGCGCCATAGAGGCCGCGGTCGATCTGCGCGCCGACGTGCGGGTGGAACCAGTACGTGCCCGGGTCGGGGGCGATGAAGTCGTAGGTGAACGACTGACCGGGGGCGACGGGGTCCTGGGTGAGCATCGGCACGCCGTCCATGTCGTTGCGCAGCGCGAGACCGTGCCAGTGGATCGTCGTGTCCTCGGTGAGGTCGTTGGTGAGTGTGGCTTTGAGCCGGTCTCCCCGGCTCATCCGGATGACCGGGGCGGGGATCTCCCCGTAGCTCCACGTCTGTGCGGTGGTCGTGCCGAGCTTGAGCGCCGAGGCGGCCGCCGTGAGGGCGACCTCCACTGTCTTTCCCGTCGTCTCACGGTCGTCCTCGACGTCGGCGACGCGTTGGGAGTCGGGCATGAGGAAGGCTCCTTCTCCCCGCGGGTGCATGCGGCCAGGGCGAGCACGCTCAGCGATCCGACGAGGAAGCTGCGGCGGCCGGGACGGCGTGACGGGCGTGCGGGGTGGACGTGCTCGGGGGTTGTCGGGGTCGCTTCCGTGAGCGATGGACTGGTCGGCAGTCCGTCGAAGCGGCGTTCGGTGGTGTTCTCTGATGAGTGGTTCACGGTGTGTGCTCTGCTTTCGTTCGCAAGCCCATTCCGCGCATGCCTTCGTTCCAGGAAAGAGCGTCTGAGGGCGCTCAGGTCCGTGGTGCCCAGCGGGGCGCAGGTTGCGCGCGCTCAGGTCAGCCGTGGTCGCAGTCGTGTGCGATCACGGTTTCGGCTGGTCGGGGACTGGCGCGAATGGGCCGAGTTCATCGGTCGGCTGATGCATCGAGAAGCCTCGATGCGGGGACGCCGGCCTACGTGCGACTGATGCAGAGGTCGGTGATACTCGGCGCGCGGGCGTGCCCAGGTGCCGGGTTCGGTACGAAGGGGGTGGCGCAGTGCCACAGGCCGGCGCGGGGAAGCAGAATCGCGGTGCGCCGCAGCATCCGCAGGGCGATGATGAGCAGGACGACGCCGACGATGCACATCGTCGCGAGTGCGCAGACCATCACACTGTCACCGCATCCCGAACCGGTGCACTGGCCGGAGGCGGCGTCGTCATCGGCCGCCACGCCGGGGTCACTGTCGGGGGCCTCGCCCGCGGGCGGTTCACCGTGGGCAGGCATGGCGTCCATCGCCATCGAGTCCGCGCTGTGGCCCATCGCCGCAGGTGACTCAGTGCCATCCCCGTTCGTCGACGAAGCGCCCATCGGGGATGCATGCGACATGCCCATCGAGGCACTGGGTTCCATGCTCATCCCCATGCTGATGGGGAGCACGACGATGCCGATGACAGCGGCGACCGCGGCGACGAGGTTGAGGATCGCTCCGGCGAGCTGAGGTCGGGTGCGTCGACGATCCTGCATCGCGCCCTCCTCCCGCCGATTGCCTGAATACCCTCTGAGGGTATCGTCTCGGATTCCGCCGGGCAACGTCGGCACGCCGTAGCCGGGACGCCCTGTCGACGGTGCCCGGCGCGGTCCGCGCAGCGACGCACTCCCTCGTGTGAATGCGGCAGCGGCCCGCCGCGAGCAGAGTCGCTCGCCACGGGCCGCCGGTGATGATCAGAGACTCAGAAGTCCCAGTCCTCGTCCTGGGTGTTCTCGGCCTTGCCGATGACGTAGGACGAACCCGAGCCGGAGAAGAAGTCGTGGTTCTCGTCGCTGTTAGGCGAGAGCGCCGCGAGGATCGCCGGGTTGACGTCCGTGACCTCCTTGGGGAACATCGCCTCGTAGCCGAGGTTCATCAGCGCCTTGTTGGCGTTGTAGTGGAGGAACTTCTTGCAGTCCTCGGCCAGCCCCACCGAGTCGTAGAGCTCGTGGGTGTAGGAGACCTCGTTCTCGTAGAGCTCGAAGAGGAGGTTCATCGTGTAGTCCTTGAGCTCCTGACGGCGCTCAGCGGACTCCTGCTCGAGACCCTTCTGGTACTTGTAGCCGATGTAGTAGCCGTGCACGGCCTCGTCGCGGATGATGAGGCGGATGAGGTCGGCGGTGTTCGTCAGCTTCGCGTGCGAGGACCAGTACATCGGCAGGTAGAAGCCGGAGTAGAAGAGGAACGACTCGAGCAGCGTCGAGGCGACCTTCCGCTTGAGCGGATCATCCCCGCGGTAGTAGCTGAGGATGATGTCGGCCTTCTGCTGCAGGTACGTGTTCTCCCGCGACCAGCGGAACGCCTCGTCGATCTGCTTCGTCGAGGTCAGGGTCGAGAAGATCGACGAGTACGACTTCGCATGCACGCTCTCCATGAACGCGATGTTCGTCAGCACCGCCTCCTCGTGCGGGGTGACCGCATCGGGGATGAGCGAGATCGCACCGACGGTGCCCTGGATGGTGTCGAGCAGGGTGAGACCGGTGAAGACGCGCATCGTCAGCGTCTTCTCCTCCTCGGTCAGCGTCGCCCACGAGGGGACGTCATTGCTCAGCGGCACCTTCTCGGGCAGCCAGAAATTGCCGGTGAGGCGATCCCAGACATCGTCATCGACCGGGTCGACGACGCGGTTCCAGTTGATGGCATCGACGTGCGAGGCCAGGGTCAGGTTTTCCAACGCGATCTTCTCTCTGTCTTCGAAAGGTGGTGCGAGGTGCCGCGGAGTCGGCGTCAGCCGACCCGCGGCACACCAGCGGATGTCACACGGTCACAGCATGCAGGAGACGCAGCCGTCGACCTCGGTGCCCTGCAGCGCGAGCTGGCGGAGGCGGATGTAGTAGATCGTCTTGATCCCCTTGCGCCACGCGTAGATCTGCGCCTTGTTGATGTCGCGCGTCGTCGCCGTGTCCATGAAGAACAGCGTCAGCGACAGGCCCTGATCGACGTGCTTCGTCGCCTCGGCATACGTGTCGATGATCTTCTCGTAGCCGATCTCGTACGCGTCCTGGTAGTACTCGAGGTTGTCGTTGTCCATGAAGGGCGCCGGGTAGTACACCCGCCCGATCTTGCCCTCCTTGCGGATCTCGATCTTCGAGGCCACCGGGTGGATCGACGAGGTCGAGTTGTTGATGTAGGAGATCGATCCCGTCGGGGGCACGGCCTGGAGGTTCTGGTTGTAGATCCCGTGCTCGGCGACCGCGGCCTTGAGCTCGCGCCAGTCGTCCTGCGTGGGAATGTGGACGCCCGCCTCGGCGAAGAGCTCGGCGACCCGCGCGGTGCGCGGCTGCCAGACCTCCTCGGTGTACTTGTCGAAGTACTCGCCCGTCGCGTACTTCGAGCGCTCGAAGCCGGCGAACGTGCGTCCGCGCTCCTTCGCGATCTCCATCGACGCCCGCACGCAGTGGTAGGCGACGGTGTAGAAGTACATGTTCGTGAAGTCGAGCCCCTCGTCCGATCCGTAGTAGACGTGCTCACGGGCGAGGTAGCCGTGGAGGTTCATCTGCCCCAGCCCGATTGCATGCGACATGTCGTTGCCGCGGGCGATCGACGGCACCGACTGGATATCGGAGGTCTCGGCGACGGCGGTGAGGCCGCGGATCGCGGTCTCGACGGTCCGGCCGAAGTCGTCGGAGTCCATCGTCAGGGCGATGTTGAGCGAGCCGAGGTTGCACGAGATGTCCTTGCCGACGACGTCGTAGCCCAGGTCCTCGTCGTACTGGCTCGGTTCGGAGACCTGGAGGATCTCCGAGCAGAGGTTGGACATGATGATCTTGCCGTCGATCGGGTTCGCCCGGTTCACCGTGTCCTCGAACATGATGTACGGGTAGCCGGACTCGAACTGGATCTCCGCGAGCGTCTGGAAGAACTCACGCGCGTTGATCTTCTTCTTCCGGATCGACGCGTTGTCGACCATCTCCTCGTACTTGTCGGTGACGTCGATGTCGGAGAACGGCACCCCATAGACGCGTTCGACGTCGTAGGGGCTGAAGAGGTACATGTCCTCGTTGCGCTTCGCGAGTTCGAACGTGATGTCGGGGATGACGACGCCGAGCGAGAGGGTCTTGATGCGGATCTTCTCGTCCGCGTTCTCCCGCTTCGTGTCGAGGAAGCTGTAGATGTCGGGGTGGTGCGCGTGGATGTAGACGGCACCGGCGCCCTGACGCGCACCGAGCTGGTTGGCGTAGGAGAAGGAGTCCTCGAGGAGCTTCATCACGGGGATGACGCCCGAGGACTGGTTCTCGATCTTCTTGATCGGCGCACCGGACTCGCGGATGTTCGTCAGGCTGAAGGCCACGCCGCCGCCGCGCTTGGACAGCTGCAGGGCGGAGTTGATCGAGCGGCCGATCGACTCCATGTTGTCCTCGATGCGCAGGAGGAAGCACGAGACGAGTTCGCCGCGCTGCTTCTTCCCGGCGTTGAGGAACGTCGGGGTCGCCGGCTGGAAGCGGCCGGTGATGATCTCGTCGACGAGCTGTTCGGCGAGCGTCTCGTCCCCGCGGGCGAGGAAGAGCGCGACCATGACGACGCGGTCCTCGAAGCGCTCGAGGTAGCGCTTGCCGTCGAAGGTCTTGAGCGTGTACGAGGTGTAGAACTTGAACGCGCCGAGGAACGTCTGGAAGCGGAACTTCTGCGCATACGCGCGCTTCGACAGGGCTTCGATGAACTCGAACGAGTACTGCTCGAGGACCTCGGGCTCGTAGTAGTCCTTCTCGACGAGGTAGTCGAGCTTCTCCTTGAGGTCGTGGAAGAAGACGGTGTTGTTGTTGACGTGCTGGAGGAAGTACTGGCGAGCGGCCTGCTTGTCGCGCTCGAACTGGATCCGCCCATCCACGTCATAGAGGTTCAGCATGGCGTTGAGCGCATGGTAGTCGAGATCCGTCTCTTCGCGGATGATGTCCTCTACATTGCGGTCTTCAGCGAGCTCACGCACAGTTTGTCCAATCCTTGATTCACAGCTGCGACGTCCTCGGGGGTCCCGAGGAGTTCGACCCGATAGAGCACGGGCACTTGGCATTTCACGGCGATCTTGTGCGCCGCGCGGCAGTATTCTGCGCCGAAGTTCGTGTTTCCGGCGCCGATCACGCCGACGAGGTGCCGGCGATTCGATTCGATATTGAGGAACTTGACCACCTGCTTGGGGACGGCCCCGCGGTTGGGACCGGCCCCGTAGGTGGGGGTGACGAGCACGAACGGCTCATCGACCAGCAGCGTCTCGTCCTTCGTCAGCAGGGGCAGACGGCGGGCGGGATGATCGAGTTTTCCGACGAAGCGGTGGGTGTACTCGGAGCTGCTGGAGTAGTAGACCAGGAGCATCTCAGGCCACGACGGTCGCCGTCGTCTGCTGGCCGGCCAGGGCGGCGATCTTGTCCGGACGGAATCCCGACCAGTGGTCGTTGTCGGTGACGACGACCGGAGCCTGCATGTAGCCCATGGCCTTGACGACGTCGAGGGCGTTCTCATCGACGCTGAGATCGACCGAGGTGTACTTCAGGCCCTTGGCATCGAGCGCGCGGTAGGTGGCGTTGCACTGGACACAAGCGGGCTTGGTGTACACGGTGATCATGATGACTCCTCGATTCTGTGCTGCGGCTTGGGTTTCCCACGGTCGGCCACGCCGTTTCCGCGGCCTCCCGACGTGGGAGGGATCACGGTGAAGGGGACCGGCTGTGACCACTAGATGTTGTGTTCGGGTAAAACCCTACCCCTATATCCAGTGTTACACCAGTGTCATTTACACCATCCACAAGGTGTGTTCTCAGCCCTCCACAGTCGTCCACAGGGTGTGAACGACACCTGTGTAGTTCGGTCACCTGCGCGGACACGGGCGACACCGCGGATTCCGCCGAGATCCCGACCGCGCCGGCCCGAGGTTATCCACCGTCGTCCACAGGAAAAATTCCTCCCTGTGGGCATGTCGTTCGGCGTGTCGGATTCGACCGCGACGTGATCGGTTCCACCCCTCTGACCACCCCTTTCCGTGGTAGCCGACCACCGAGCCGACGGACCCTGCCAACCGGGCGACCGCCTCGGCGATTCCTCTGTTCCCACGTGTCCACACTATGTGTCGGTACTGACACGGATTCACCCAGTCACATGTCAGGGTCGGCCCATATCCTTGTGGAGACGGCCATCACAGCACCGGCCGCCGCACCACGACGACACCGAGAGGGCCTGAAGACGCATGACGGCAACGGCAACGGCCAACACGCAGGAGATCGCGCACGCCAAATCCCTCCTCAGCGGACTCGAGTCCTATCTTGACCACTTCGTCGTCGGCCAGCAGCGACTGCGCGAATCCCTCCTCATCGGTCTCCTCTCCGGCGGGCACCTCCTCCTCGAGAGCGTCCCCGGTCTCGCGAAGACGACCGCGGCGGCGGCTCTGGCCAACGCCGTGGACGGGAAGTTCTCCCGCATCCAGTGCACCCCCGACCTGCTGCCGGCCGACATCATCGGCTCGCAGATCTACAACGCCCGCGAAGGCTCGTTCAACACGGTGCTCGGACCGGTGCACGCCAACATCGTCCTCCTCGATGAGATCAACCGGTCCTCGGCGAAGACACAGTCGGCGATGCTCGAGGCGATGCAGGAGCGGCAGACGACGATCGGCGGGCAGCGCTTCGACCTGCCCAAGCCCTTCCTCGTCATGGCCACGCAGAACCCCATCGAGCAGGAGGGCACGTACCAGCTGCCCGAAGCGCAGCTCGACCGGTTCATGATCAAGGACCTCCTCACCCATCCCAGCCCCAACGAGGAGGTCGAGATCCTCTCCCGGCTCGACTCCGGAGTCTTCGACAAGGACTCGGTGCCCGCAGCGAGCTGCACGCTCGAGGACGTGATGACGATGCAGCGCTACGCCCGCACCATCTACATCGACCCGTCGATCACCCGTTACCTCGTCGAACTCGTCCACGCGACGCGGAACACGCAGAAGTACCTCGGCCGGCTCGCCCCCTACATCGAGTACGGTGCGAGCCCCCGCGCCTCGATCGCGTTCACCAACGCCGGCCGGGCGCTCGCGATGATCCGGGGCCGCAACTACGTCATCCCCGAGGACATCAAGGACCTCGCCCACCGCGTCCTCGCCCATCGCATCCAGCTCAACTTCGAAGCCGCGGCGGAGAACATCACGAGCGCCCAGGTCGTCGATGCCCTCCTCATGGCCGTGCCGACCCCGTGACCCGGTGACGACATGACGGCTCTGCTCAATCGGATCAAGGCGCGGATGACCATCCACGCCCACCGGCGCACGCGCAGACTCCTCGACGGCGACTACTCGTCGGTCTTCCACGGCCACAGCCTCGACTTCGACGACCTGCGCGACTACATCCCCGGCGATGAGATCCGCGACATCGACTGGAAGGCCACCGCCCGCCACGCCGATCCGCTCGTCAAGCGCTACGTCGCCCACCGCCGCCACATCCTCGCCCTCGTCGTCGACTCCTCGCGCGGTTTCGACGCGATCACCTCGGCGGGCGCGGACAAACGGCACCTCGCGATCCTCATGGCGGGGATGACCGGCTACCTCGCGGTGCGCCACGGCGACGACGTCATGCTCATCCACGGCAACGCCGAGCAGACCATCGCCTCGCCTCGCAAGGGCAGCGAGGCCCACCTCGAGAATCTCCTCCAGCAGATCCTCGCCGAGTCCGGCACCGCGGTCGACGGGTCGATCAACACCCAGCTCAAGTGGATCGCCGACCACATCACCCATCGCATGCTCGTCGTCGTCATCTCCGACCAGGCCCCGCTCGGACCTGAGGAGGAGGCGACGATCAAGCGCCTGCGCGCCCAGCACGAGATGCTGTGGATCACGATCACCGACGCCGATCTCGCGGAGCTCGCGACCGCCTCGGCGCCCTATGACGTCGCCCGCGCCGAGGTGGGGCTGCCGATCTCGGTGATGTCCGATCCGAAGGTGCGCGGGGAGTTCGTCGCCGCCGAGGCGGCCCGCCGGCGCCAGCGTCTCGACCTGCTCACGAAGCTCGGCATCTCCCACACCGAGGTCGCCGACCCCGAGCAGGCCCTCGGCAATCTGCACGCACTGCTCTGGAGGCATCGTCGTGGGTCCCGCTGAACTCATCGGTCCGCTGCAGATCTCGGTGTGGTGGTACGTCGCCGCCGCCGTCGTGCTGCTCGCGGCGCTCATCAACTTCTCCGCCCCGCTGCTGCGCGCGGCCTCCGGTGCCGGAGTCCAGAAGCCGTCGCGGATCCCCATCCCCGTGCGCAGCACGTACATGTCGCGGATCTCCGCCGTCGAATCCGACCTCGCCGCGGGCAGGACGGATGTGCGGGAGGGCGCGAAGGAGCTGGCGAAGATCGTCCGCGAGTTCGCCCGCGACGCGTGGGGCGTCAAAGCCGAGCACCTCACCTACCGTGACGCCGCGGTCGCCGGGCTCGACGACCTCGCCGATTCCCTCTGGGGCCTCTACGAAGCCGAGTTCGCCGAGGACGAGGCGACGGACCTCAGCCCGCAGATCGCCGAGGCGAGGAAGCTGGTGGCGCGATGGTCCTGATGCTCTGGTGGCTGGCGCTGGGCCTCCTCGTCCTCGCCGGCATCGCCGTCTTCGTCTTCCGCCGTCCACGGCGCACCGAGTCCTCCCTCGCCGTCGCCCACAGCGGCCGGATGACGCAGCTGCCCGGCTTCCGCCGGGCGATGCGCCGGAAGTTCCTCACCACGGCCGCGTTCCTCGGGGTCATCGCCATCACCGGACTCGGCGCGCTGGCCGGGGTGGCGCGTCCGGCGTGGGTCGAGACGGTCAACCCCGAGAAGAAGCTGCGCGACGTCATGCTCTGCCTCGACGTGTCCGGGTCGATGCTCGGCTATGACGCGGATCTGCTCGCCGCCTACCAGCAGCTCGTCGACCGCTTCGATGGCGAGCGCATCGGGATGACGGTGTTCAACGCGACCGCGGTCTCGGCGTTCCCGCTCACCGACGACTACGACATGGTGCAGAACTACCTCGAGGAGGCCGAAGAGGGCTTCCGGACCTGGGGATCGGAGGGCACCGACTACTCGTGGTCGACCTCGCCGCCGAACATCGGCGGATCCTCGCTCATCGGCGACGGCCTCGTGTCCTGCATCGACAACTTCGACCGCAAGGACGAGGACCGCTCCCGCTCGATCGTCTTCGCCACCGACAACATGCTCGCCGGCGAACCCCTCTTCGAACTCGACGAGGCGACGACGATCGCCATCGACGCCGGCGTTCGCGTCTACAGCCTCTCCCCGCCCTCGATCCTCGCGACGACCCAGACCCAGGAGCTGCGCTCGGTCTCCGACCGGACCGGCGGCGAGCAGTTCGAGATGGGCTCGGCGACGACGATCGACAGGATCGTCTCGGAGATCCAGAGCCAGGAGGCGGAGAACACGCCGGGACGCTCGTACACGATCGTCCACGACATGCCCGCCGTGCCGCTGGCGATCGCCGTGTTCGGGCTCATCGGCGTCTTCGTCCTCGCATGGAGGGTGCGCTCATGATCTTCGACCCGCTCTTCGGCTGGATCGGCGTCGGCGTCGTCGTCGCGATCCTCCTGGCCCTGTGCATCATCCCGCTCGTGCGCGGGGACGGTCCGCGGTGGAAGTGGGGCGCGCGCATCGGCGTCGTCGCCCTCCTCGGACTCGCCCTCGCCCGGCCCGGCTTCCCCGTCGAGTCGACGACCGAGGAGTACGAGGCCGCCGCCGACGCCTACTTCCTCGTCGACACGACGACGTCGATGGCAGCGGAGGACTACGACGGCGACGGCACCCGCCTCGACGGCGTCAAAGAGGACATGCTCGAACTCGCCGAGCAGCTGCCCGGTGCGCGCCTGAGCATCATCACCTTCGCCTCGACGGCCTCGACGGCGATGCCGCTGACCACCGACCATGCCGCGTTCGCCTCCGCCGTCGACGTCCTCTCCCCCGAGATGTCGCAGAACTCGAACGGGTCGTCGATCACGGAGGCCGGCGACGAGCTCGAGGAGCGGATGAGCGCGAACGCCGAGGACCGTCCCGACAACCAGACGCTCGTCTTCTACTTCGGCGACGGCGAGCAGACGGCGCAGGGCAGCCCCGATTCGTGGTCGTCCTTCGCCTCCCGCATCGACAGCGGCGCCGTGTTCGGCTACGGCACGAGCCAGGGCGGACGGATGAAGGAGACCCAGCCCTTCGGCTACGGGCCCGGCGGCAGCGGTCACGACGGCACGGGTCAGGGCGGCGACCAGGGCGGCACCGAGGAGTACATCCGCGACGCCCAGGGCAATCCGGGGATCTCGCGGATCGACGAGGGCAACCTCCAGCAGATCGCCTCCGACCTCGGCCTGCCCTACCACCTGCGCGACGCCTCGACACCGCTGGCCTCGGCCTACACCGCTCCGACCTACGATCAGCGGCTCGTGCAGAAGGACGGCCGCCTCACCGTCGACGAATACTTCTGGGTGCCGCTCATCCTCGTCTTCGCGTGGATCGCCGTCGAGATGGTCTTCGGTGTCCGCGAGCTCATCCGCGTCCGCTCGGTCATGCCCCCGCGCCGAGGCGGTCGCCGGGCGCACGCAGCACCGCCGCACCCGGGTGGTCCGGGACCCGGCGGCACCGGCTGGGGCGGTCCCGGTGGCGCGGGTCCTGGCGGCGCGGGTCCCGGCAATCCCGGTGCCGGAGGCGCACCTGCCCGCACTCAGCCTGAGCCGGCGAACGGAGGACGGTCATGAACAGGATCACGGGTCTGTGGACGCGACGGCGCCTGGTGACGAAGGTCAATCTCCTCATCGGCACCGTGCTCACCCTCGTCTTCGCCTATATCGCGACCATCGTCTACTTCGGGGCCTCCTCCCAGGTCCGGTACGACTCGAACGACTTTCCCGGGGCGGAGCGGGCCGCGACGACGTTCCTCGCCCTCAGTCCGCTCGAGCGTCACATCGGCTACTTCAACCGCGGCACCGCGAAGGCCGCGGTCGGCAGCTTCGAACCGGCGCAGGAGGATCTCGAGACCGCGCTCGACCTCACGCCGCCGCGCGACGAGTGCGCGGTGCGCATCAACCTGTCCTACGTCTACGAGAAGCTCGCCGACCAGGTCGTCGACCAGGACGAGAAGAAGTCCGGCGAACTCTACGACCAGGCCCTGCAGACGCTCGCCGACGCGCCCGCCGAATGCCGCCCCGACAACAGCGAATCGCAGCAGAAGAGCGACGAGGCCACCGAACGCGTCCAGGACAAGAAGGACGGCGGCCAGTCGCAGGATCAGAGCTCCGGCGGCGACGATTCGCAGGACTCGCAGGGCGATGACCAGCAGAACGAGGGTGACAGCTCGGACGGTCAGACCGACCAGGGCGATCAGGGTCAGAACGACCAGGACAGCGAGGACCAGTCGGAGAACAGCGACTCGGGCCAGCAGACCGAGGAGGAGCAGAAGCGCGACGAACTGCGGCAGCGCGGTGAGGATTCGAACCGCGAACAGCAGCAGCAGGGACCGTTCGGCAGCGGAGGACGGACGACGCCCGACAAGCCGTGGTGAGCGTGTGCCATCATGAGTCCATGACGACTCCCGAGCCCTCCGTCGAGCCTGCCCGCCTCCCGCATCTGCGAGCAGCCCTCGAGACCTTCCCGCCCTACATTCCCGGCCGCCAGCCGCAGGAGGTCCCGGGGCTCGCACCGCTCAAGCTCTCCTCGAACGAGAATCACCTCCCGCCGCTGCCGGCCGTCAGTCAGACCATCGCCGAGCACGTGTCCTCCCCCGCCTCCTACCCCGACGACGCGGCCACCGCACTGCGCACGGGCCTGGCCGACCGCCTCGGCGTGGGCGTCGACAACCTCATCGTCACCACCGGTGCCAGCGAACTCCTCGTGGCCCTCACGCAGATCACCTCCGATGCGACGACCGAGGCGATCTACCCGTGGCCGTCGTTCGAGATGTACCCGCAGACGACGGGGCTCGCCGGAGCCACCCGCGTCGAGGTGCCGCTGCGACCCGACGGCACCCACGACCTCGCGGCGATGGCGGAGGCGATCACCGAGGCGACGACGCTCATCATCCTCTGCTCCCCGAACAATCCGACCGGGCCCGCCCTGCGCGAGACCGAGGTCCGGGAGTTCCTCGCCCAGGTTCCCGATCGCGTGCTCGTCGCCCTCGACGAGGCGTACTGGGAGTTCGCGACCGCCGAGGGCGTCGTCGACGGGCTCGGCCTCGTCGCCGACTTCCCCAACGTCGTCCTGCTGCGCACCTTCTCCAAGGCCCACGGCCTCGCCGGGCTGCGGGTCGGATACGCTGTCGCCGCACCCGGCATCATCGCCGGTCTGCTCAAGGCCGTCATCCCGTTCGGCGTCACCGACCTCAGCCAGGCGGCGGCCCTCACCTCGCTGCAGCACTGGGACGAGGTGATGGCCCGCGCAGCCGAGATCGCCGAGCTCAGGGACTGGTTCGCCGCCGAGCTGCGGGGCCAGGGCTGGGACGTGCCGGAGGCGCAGGGCAACTTCGTCTGGCTGCCGCTCGGCGAGCTCTCCGACGCCTTCGAAGAGGCCAGCGTCGCCCGTGCGGTGGCCGTGCGCAACCTCGGCGACGGGGTGCGCATCAGCATCGGCGACCGCGCCGGTCTCGACCGGGTCCTCGAGATCACCGCGGACTTCCGCGCCGCGCACTTCGCCTGAGCGCTGCAGGTCCAGCGTCACGGGATCGCGGCGCGGCGACCTACCGGTATAGCGGGATCGCGGCGCCGCGAGCTACCGACGCTATGGGCTCACAGTTCCGCGAGTTCGAGGGCGATCGCGACGGCATGGACCGTGTCGGGACGGGAGAGGTCGCGGCCGAGGAGCCGTTCGATCCGCTGCAGCCGCGCCCGCACCGTGTGCCGGTGGATCCCGAGTTCGGCGGCCACGGCATCACGGACCCCGCCGGAGGCGATGAACGACCGCAGGGTGACCAGCAGGTCCTGACCGTCCTGCGAGGCCAGCAGAGCACCGAGGACCTCATCGACGAAGCGCACCGCCGCCGCCTCGTCGATCACCGACAGCAGGGCCCTGACATCGGAGTTCACCGTGTCGTTCTGGGTCCGCCACACCGTCCACGTGTGATGGACCTGCGTCAGCGGCAGCGACTTGACGAACAGCCGGTCGACCCCGGTCACCTCGGCGACCCGGGCGACGAGGGGATCGCCGGAGTGGAGGACGCCGATCATGGACCCGGCCCGGGCGGTGAGCGTGCCGCCCCCGAGATCGCCGAAGAGCTGCTCGGCGACGTCCCCGCGGACCCCGCCGACGATCGTGAACTCGGCACGCGAGAGCGCCGGGGTGCCGGTGCGCAGCACCCATTCGGCGCGCGCCTCGGATGCCGACAGGGTCGTCGAGAACAGCGTCGACTCCCCGCGGCGCAGCGGCTGGTCGATCACCGAGAGGCCGAGGAGCGCGGCGGCGGTCGCGAGCAGCAGTCCCCGGGTGCGCGAAGCCACCGCCGCGTCCCGCCCTGCGAGGATCCACCCGCTGACCCGGTCGTCGCCGATCGGCACCGCCTCGTAGCGACGCCGGCGGCACGGAGCAACCGCGGGGCCAGTGACGTCCCGACCGCCTCGGCGATGAGTTCGGCACGGACATCGGCCGGCGCGTTCTGCCCGGTCAGCCCCCTGCCGGTGGGGGAGACGAAATGGACCTCGGAGCCCAGGGCGGCGGAGAGCTCGGCGACGAGCGCGGCCGGACCCTGCCGCGCGAGCGCCGTGGCGAACCGCCGGCCCGCGCTCCCGGCCCGGCTGACTTCACGGTTCGACTCCTCCTCCCGCATCCGCGTGAACGCGTCGACGACGGCGACGAACGGCACGGGTTCGGGCACGCCGAAGAGCGCGAGGTCGTGAGCGCGGGCGTGGTCGACGAGCGAGGGCGGCAGCTCCACCGACGGCAGGTCGCGCCCCAGGCCGATGCCGAGGGCATGGACGCCCACTCGCTTGAGTCTCGCGATGTAGTCGCCGGCGGAGTCCGCGGTGAGATCCTGGCCGACGCCGATCGTCAGGAGCACCTCTCCCCCGGCCAGCCATTCGTCGACCTCCGGCAGCTCGGAGGAGTGGACGATCGTGACCTCCCGGGACCGGGCTCCGACCGGGTCGACGGCGATCTCGAGGGCGAGTTCGCGCCGCGCCCACAGCTGTCCCAAGGTGACCATGACGCCCAGTCTATCCACTGTGGACATCCGAGGTGTCGCTTCTGTCCAAGCTGGATATCTGTGACCGGGATGACACGTCCTAGGCTGATGGCACATCAGTCCCGAACCGCGCCGGTCTCCCCGGCGTCGTGCCCGCTGCAAGGAGAGTCAATGCCGTCTCAGCCCCTCGGCCCCGCCGACTACAGCCAGACCCCGCGCTTCGCCGGACCCCCGACCTTCGGACTCCTGCCGCGCCTCGACGAGGTCGAAGCCCAGCGGCCGGGCGAGAAGATCGACGTCAAGGTCGTCGGCATCCCCTTCGACGCCGGAGTCAGCTACCGGCCCGGCGCCCGGTTCGGACCGGCCCATATCCGCCAGTCCTCGAAGCTGCTGCGCCCCTACAACCAGGCCACCGGCGTCCACCCGTTCACGTGGCAGCAGGTCGCCGACTGCGGTGACCTCGGCGTCAACCCCTTCGACATCGAAGAGGCGATCGCCACGGTCGAGGAGAACGCCGACGCCCTGCGCGCCGACGGCGCGAAGGTCCTCACCCTCGGCGGCGACCACACCCTGGCCCTGCCCAATCTGCGCTCGCTGCACAAGACCCACGGCAGGATCGCCGTCCTCCACTTCGATGCCCACCTCGACACGTGGGACACGTACTTCGGCGCCCCCTACACGCACGGCACCCCGTTCCGCCGCGCCAGCGAAGAGGGACTCATCGACCTCACCGCCTCGATGCACGTCGGCATCCGCGGGCCCCTCTACGGCAAGAAGGACCTCGAGGACGACGACGTGCTCGGCTTCCAGATCATCCGCAGCGACGACTACCAGTTCACCTCGGTCCAGGACGTCGTCGCCCGCATCCGACGCCGCCTCGGCGACGCCCCCGTCTACCTCTCGATCGACATCGACGTCCTCGACCCGGCGGCCGCCCCCGGCACCGGCACCCCCGAGGCCGGCGGCATGACGAGCCGTGAGCTGCTCAACACGATCCGCGGCCTGCAGGGGCTCAACGTCGTCGGGGCGGAGATCGTCGAGGTCGCTCCCGCCTACGACCATGCGGAGATCACCGGCATCGCCGCCGCCCATGCCGGCTACGAGATCCTCTCCCTGTGGGCGGCCGACGCCAACGGGATGACCGAGCCCTCGGGTCCGAGCGGAGGAGTCCACAGTGCCTGAGGCCGATCGCTTCCGCAACGGCGGCAGAGCCGTCGTCGCCGCACTCGCCGCCCACGATGTCGACACGATCTTCGGGATCCCCGGCACCCACAACCTCGAGTTCTACCGGCACTTGCCGGAGTTCGGGATCCGCGCGGTCACGCCCCGCCACGAGCAGGGCGCCGGCTACGGGGCCGACGGCTACTTCCTGCTCTCGGGCAAGCCCGGGGTCGTCATCACGACCTCGGGACCGGGGCTGACGAACGTCGTCACCGCGGCGGCGACGGCGTATGCGGAGTCCCGCCCGATGCTCATCCTCTCCCCCGGTGTGCCCACCGGGCTCGAACGCGCCGACATCGGAATGCTCCACGAGACGAAGGACTCCTCCGGGGCGCTGTCGCACCTGCTCGTGTCCTCCCAGCGCACCCGCACCGCCGAAGGTGCGGCCCAGGCCGTCGCCGAGGCGTTCGCGCTGTTCGCGTCATCCCGTCCCGGTCCCGTCCACATCGAGGTCCCCCTCGACGTGCTCGAGGGCGACTGGCACGGCAGTGTGCCCGCGCCGATCCCGGCGAGGCGACCCGAACTCGACCGCCAGGCCGTCACCCGTGCCGTCGACGCGATCCGCACCGCCGCCCGTCCCCTCATCGTCGCCGGCGGGGGTGCGCGCTCGGCTGCCGCTGAGGTCCAGGACCTCGCCGAGGCGATCGACGCTCCCGTCGTCACGACCGCCAACGGGAAGGGCATCGTCGCCGAGGACCATCCGCTCTCGCTCGGATCGAATGTCCGCTTCCCGAGCGTCCAGGCCGAGTCGGCTGCCGCCGATGTGCTCATCGTCGTCGGCTCCGAACTCGCCGACTCCGACCTGTGGGGCGGGGTGATCGGCGCGCAGACGGCTCCCGGGGTCCGCGACGACCGGGCTGAGCAGGTCGTCATCCGCTGTGACATCGACCCCGACCAGTTGGGGAAGAACCTCCGCGGGGACATCCTCGTGTGCGCCGACGCCGGGGAGTTCCTCTCGGCTCTCATCACCACGCTCGACGACGCTCCCGAGACCGAGTCGGGGACCGCCTCGGCGGGGGAATCCGGGGCCGAGCGCACGGCTGCGCTCAGAGAATCCGGGGCCGATGATTTCGATGCCGAGTCGATCGGGGCACGGGTGACCCGCCTCGTCGCCGACGGCGCAGGATCCGATGTCGTCATCGCCGGGGACTCGTCCCAGGTCACCTACGACGGGACGGTCCACGCGCTCGAAGCGCACACCCCCGACCAGCTCCTCTACATGCCGGGCTTCGCCACCCTCGGGTACGGGATTCCCGCCGCGATCGGGGCGAAGCTCGCCGCTCCGGACCGACCGGTCGTCTGCCTCCTCGGCGACGGGGCGGCGATGTTCTCCATCCAGGAGATCATGACGGCGACCGAACTCGGCCTCGGGATCCCCTTCGTCATCGTCGACAACGGCGGGTACGCCGAGATCGAGGCCCAGATGGTCGACCGGGACATGATGCCCTTCGCCGTCGAACTCGCCCGCCCCGACTTCGCGAAGCTCGGGGAGTCGATGGGCGGGGTCGGGGTGACGATGGCCGAGTCGCAGATGCCGGCCGAGCTGCCCGACGCCGTCGCCGCGGCACTGTCCCGCACCGTTCCCACGATCATCCACATCACCGTCGGCACCTGAGCCTGCGGCACCGAAGAACCCACACGGAAAGAAGGAGTCACCGTGGACTCACTCGTAGTCATCGTCTACCTGGCCGCAATGGTCGGCTTCGGCATCTGGGGCCGATTCAAGGCGAAGAACCAGGACGATTTCCTCGTCGCCGGCCGCCGGCTGGGCGGACTGCTCTACACGGGCACGATGTCCGCCGTCGTCCTCGGCGGGGCCTCGACGATCGGCGGGGTGGGCCTCGGCTACACCGCGGGCCTGTCGGGGATGTGGCTCGTCTTCAGCATCGGCCTCGGTATCATCCTGCTCTCGCTGCTCTTCGCCCCGAAGATCCAGAAGCTCGAGATCTACACGGTCTCGCAGATGCTCGAACTGCGCTACGGCAAGGGCTCACGGCTCGTGTCGGGGGCGATCATGACCGCGTACGGGCTGATGATCTCGACGACGTCGACGGTGGCGTACGCGACGATCTTCCACGCGCTCTTCGACCTCGACAGGTTCTGGTCGGTCATCATCGGCGGCGGCATCGTCATCACGTACTCGATGCTCGGCGGCATGTGGTCGATCACGCTCACCGACTTCGTCCAGTTCCTCATCCAGACCGTCGGCATCTTCCTCATCATGCTTCCGCTCGTCCTGCAGCGGGCCGGCGGCCTCGGCGAGCTGTTCTCCGTGCTCCCGCCCGAGCAGACGTCCCCGGTGGGCATCGGCTGGCAGGCGATCCTCGGCTACATCCTCATCTACACGCTCGGTCTCCTCATCGGCCAGGACATCTGGCAGCGCGTGTTCACCGCCCGCACACCGGCCGTCGCCCGCTGGGGCGGGCTGTCGGCAGGCGTGTACTGCCTGCTCTACGCCGTCGCCGGTGCGCTCATCGGCATGGCCGCACTGCGCATCGTGCCCGGCATCGCGGTGCCCGACGATGTCTTCGTCGCCGTCGTCGATGCCTCGATGTCCCCGGTCGTCGCCGGCTTCGTCCTCGCCGCGGCCCTCGCGGCGATGATGTCGACGGCATCGGGGTCGCTGCTGGCCGCGTCGACCGTGTGCCGACAGGACATCGTCGAGCCGCTGCTCGCGAAGCGGCAGATCGTGCCGGTCGCGCAGACCGCGGAGGGGACGGGCGGTGCCGATGCGGCGGCCTCTGCCGGAACGACGCGCACGATCGCCCAGTCGCTCGTCCGCGAGACCGGTGACGAGGTGCGCGATTCGCGCATCTACCTCATCGGACTCGGCATCGTCACCCTGGCGCTCGCGCTCATCATGCCGAGCGTCGTCGAAGCCCTCACCGTCGCCTACAACCTGCTCGTGGCCGGACTCTTCGTGCCGATCCTCGGCGGACTCGTCTTCCGCCGCGGCACCATCGTCGGCGTCATGGCCGGAATGATCCTCGGCTCCGTGACGACGATCGTCATCATGATCACCGTCGACATCTACGCCAACGAGGCGATCTACTTCGGCCTGCTCGCCTCTCTGCTCGGCTACCTCGTCGGCTCACTCGTCTCGAAGCCGACGTCGCCGGAGATCATGGCCGCATGGCGGGAGCGTCTGAGCCGGTAAGGGGCTGAGCCGGTGCTCAGTGCCGGCCGGAGCCCTTCCGCTTCGGCCGGCAGACCTCCCACACCGCGTAGGCGATGAGGAGACCGGCGACGATCCAGATACCCGTGCGCTTCTGGTCGGGAGTCGTCAGCTGCGCGACATAGCCGACGAGCGGGACGTGGTAGCGGACGACGCCGCGCACCTGCACACTGCGCACCGGGTCGGGGTCGGGAGCATTGTTCGCATCTCCCTGCGTGCGGTAGACGGTCTCACCGTCCACCTCGGCGACGTCGATGATCCGGTGGGTGATCATGTCGTCCGTGCCCGGTTTGCGCAGGTACGTGATGATCTGCCCCTTCGTGAGCCCCTGGGTCTGCTCCGGCCGCAGGGGTTTGACGACGACCTGCGACCCCGGCGGGATCGTCGGCTCCATCGACCCGGTGAGCACCGTGAGCGGCACCCAACCCATGGCGAGCGGCACGACGACGGAGGCAAGGAGCACCCCGATGATCGCGGTCAGCAGCACCCCGCACAGCCAGGAGATGACGGTCCGCAGGCGGCGCTTGGGTCGGGGCCGCCTCTCCACCGGGTCGGCGTCCGGGTTGACGGGGGCGGCGCCGAGGCGGTCGGCACTTCCGTCCGCGTGAGCGACCTCGGTCGGTTTCACGGTCATGTCGTCGTCTCTCCCTTCTCCGCGCGCGTCGGCGGGCGCCGGCGATGAGGACTGCACCGAGTCCGATCGCGATGCCCGCGAGCGCGACGAGTCCTGCGCTCTCGAGACCGGTTCGCGGCAGCGCCCCTCCCCCGTCGCCCGTGCTCGTCGCCGAGGCGTCACTGGCCGTAGCCGCCTGCGACGAGGTGGTTCCCCCGGCGGCCGCGGAAGCGTCGGTTCCGTCGGCGTCGGCTGCGGCACCGGCGGTGTCGTCGGCATCGGCCGTATCGTCATCGCCTGCCGTGTCATCGGCACCGGCATCGGAATCCGCCGACGACGCTGCATCCGCGCGGACGTCGGCCTGCGCGTCTTCGTCGGCCGTGGCTACGCATTCGCCACCGGCGCCGACCCCGAGGGTGAAACGCAGCGGCCACGTGCGCTTCTGCGTGTCGTTGTCCCGCTCCTCGACAGCCGGCAGTGCGACGTCGACGGCAAGGGTCTCGCGGGCGCCGGGCGCGAGGGAGCCGAGCTCAATGCTCGTTCCGACGATGTCGCGGTAGGTTCCCTCGGCGACGGTGCGACCAGCCCACGTGATCGTCACCTGGAGGTCGCGGTCGGGGTTCTCCACCGGCGTCGTCTCCGGTGCGACCCGGAGCGTCGCGGTCACCGGCACCTCGGCGATCGAGCGGATCGCCAGCGCATCGTCGGCACCCGCACCGGGGGCGAGCAGCTCGGGCACATCGGGGAAGGCCCGAGCGAGATCGCCGGGCGCGGTCTCCTCGCCCCCGTCGGTCTCGGACACCCGGATCGCGTCATCGATCGAAGACGGACAGGCAACCGCCGAGGCGGGGGCGGGGACCAGGGCGAGCGCCCCGGCGACGGCCAGCGAGATGAGCACGGTCACCGTCCTGCGCAGCGCCCTCGCGGCGGAAAGGACATCGCTGATGTGCTGAACTCCTCTCATAGCGACGCCAGACTGACGCTGCAGGTGGGGAAGAGGCTAAAGGGCTCACGCTTCATCGACAGGATGTACACCGGCGACTGGGTGGCTCGTTCGCCGTTCGGGCCGGGCACATGGCTCCCGGCTCCCCCGGTTCCGCGGATGACGAAGGTGAACTTCAGGTCGTAGCCCGCTCCGAGTTCGAAAGGCTGGCGGACGACCTCGACGCTGGTGCCGGTGAATCCGGACCCCACATCGGGAATCGGCGCGTAGGACCCGTAGTTGCCCGGGTTCGAGCCCTGCAGCTCCCGGGCCGTCTTCGCCAGTCCGCTGTAGGCCGCCAGCGTCGACGTGTTCACCGAAAACGTGTGGGAGAGATCGAAGTTGTCGGTCACACTGCAGGCACCTGTGGTGTTCGATCCGGTCGCCACCGTGACCACGGGTCGCTTCACCGTCGCGGCGACGCCACGGCACTCCTGCGCTGCGGTGGCTCCGGCCGGGCATGCCGCCCGGTCGCCGGGATTCGGGCCGAGGGCACCGTGGGGATAGAGCTCGGCGGTCTCTGCGCTCGAGAGTCCGTCGACGCGCCAGTTCACAGCGAAGCGGAAGTCGAACTTCGCCCCTGCGGCTCCGACGAGACGCTGATAGAGGAGCTGAGTCGAGTTCGATTCGACGCCGACGACGATCTTCTGGCTGGCTCCCGGCGCGAGCGTCCAGCTGAGGTTCGCCTCGGGGAACTGGGTCGTCGACCGTGTCGTCGTCACGCTCGAGGCGATCTGCTGCTTCGCGCCGTTTCGGTCGATGACGTACGCCCGCGCTTTCCCCGACGCCTGACCGGTGTTCGCTCCCGTGAGCGCCACGGATCCGATGGCGACGGTGGCGACCATCGACGTCGGTGACGAGTTCGTCACCGTCAGCGAGGTCTCGTTGGTCTGTCGGTCGAACCAGTTCCAGTCGCCGTAGTCAGGCGTGATGATACCCGCGGTCGTCGCCGCAATCTGCTGGGAGGACAGGGTCGATCCCGAGGAGTCACCGGCCTCGTCGAAGAACCGCGCGAACGTGGCACCGCTGGGCACGAGCGCGACGGCGACGACCGCGGCGACGAGAGCGAGCACGCACACGGCGGCGAGCACGCGGGCCCTCGGGCGCTGTCTGTCCGACATCTGCGATCTCAACGGTCCTCCTGAATGGCTTGCACAGCGATGTCGGGAACCGTGACGTCGCCGAAGGCCCCAGCCCAGTCTCCGGCGCCGACGGGTCCGGAGAACTCGAGTGTGCGCTCGACTGTCACGGTCTGCGCACCGGTGAGCACACCGCCCGGTGTGACCGTGTCCTCACTCGTCCACCCTGGTGAAGGGGTCTGCGGCAGCGGCGTCACCGTGATCGCATACCGCAGATTCGTCCCGGTCGCCGTGACGTCGAATCGGGATTCCACGGTCAGCCGGTCCCCCCGCATGAAGCGGAAGTCCCGGACCTGGGCAGCACTCGCCTCGGCGCAGTGCGCGAAGCCCTGCGGAGCGGTGCACGCGGTCAGTCCCTCGAAGCGGGTGTCGGTCGGGTACCTGCCGAGGATCCGATAGGAGACGTCGCTCGAGGCGATGCCGAGTTCGCCGGAGTTCACCGTGATCGGATCGTCGGCGAAGCGCAGCTCCTCATACCACCTGGCACTCGTGCCGAGCCCGCTCGAGAGCAGCACCAAGGCGGCCGCAAGGGCCACGATCACGCGCACTCTCATCCGACAGCTCTCATCCGGTCACCGACGACAACGTCGTCCTCCGGCCGCTGCGAGCCGGAGGACTGTCCGTCAGCGGTCGTTCTGCACCAGCTGCAGCTTGATGTCGCCGGTGTTGAAGGAGTAGTCCGTGTTCTGGTTCTCCTCGCCCCACCACTGTGCGGTGTCGGTGCCGGGGTTGTCCCGGTTGAGGGAGTTGTCCACGGAGTCCTTGAACTCCTTGAAGTAGATGGAGAAGCCGACGTCGAAGGTGTCGCCGTCGTTGGCGGCGGTGAGCACGATCGGGTCGCTGCTGCCGTTGACGGTCGCCTTGAGCACGGCGAAGTCGTCGTCGACGAGCTGCGCGAGGGCTCCGGTGGGCACTGCGGTGAGGGTGGCCCGCAGGTTCTTGCCCTTGATGTTCGTCACGACCTGCGAGCTGCCGGTGCACTCCATGGTGTCGCCGGGCACGACGAGGTCACCGGGGACGACGTTGTCGCCGCCGTTGGCCCACTGGCAGGAGAGGTTGTCGATGGAGAAGTTGAGCTCACCGGACTGGACGTTGGCCGCCTCGTTGCCCAGGGATGCTTCGTCGTACCAGCGTGCGAAGGTGAGGCCGCCTCCGATGAGGAGGACCGCGGCGGCTCCGCCGGCGAGGACGGCTTTCTTGTTGACATTCATCGATGTGTCGCTTTCCGGCAGAGGATATTGCCAATAAAGGGTGTTGGAATGAGAGGGTGGGTGCGGGCACTGCGTTCTCGATAACGCATACCTGTCACAATGAGATTAACATTCATTTCAGTTAGCGAGAAACTCTCGTTATCGTTTCGTAACAATCAATGACTGTTTCATTGCGTGAATCACACCTGCAATGGCAATGTTGTCAAACAATTCATTTGTCAGAACAGCTGAACGGATACCATGCCTGATCACAAGGCCACTGACCATCCGACACAGGCTCGTCGGCGCACCGTCCGCACGGCCTCGACACGCCTGAAGATCGCCGCGCGAATGACAGTCGAGGATATTTCGACAAGGCACCTGGAGGTGCGGCGGCGCACAGCCGATTCCCGCTGAGCGCACCGCCTTGTCGACGATCAAAGCGCCTTTCAGGTGGATTGATCAGGAGTTCTATACGGTAATTGAAATATCTATCACAGACTTTATCAGTGCGATTTCATGATGCCGTTCAACGAGAATTCACTTGTTAATTGCGCACCTGATCGGTGCACATTCATTCACCTCGGTTCGCCTCCCCGGACTTGGCGCAGACGACTGCTTCGCCCTATATTCGTACCTGTCAGGTTCCCGGCGCTGCGCCTCAATCAGCGTCCCGGGGGCCGGTGCTCGAAAAAGGAGCGCGAAGCCTCACGCGAGACATATATGGACCACTCTCCATATCTCTCGAAAGGCCCTCTCTTGGCGCACACCTCGGCGCACGTCGCGCACACGCTCTCCCGGCACATCGACGACGTCTTCGGACTCATGGGCAACGGCAACGCCCACTTCCTCGATGCCCTCCTCACCTCCACCTCGGCGACCTACACCGCGGTCCGGCACGAAGCCGGCGCCGTCGTCGCCGCCGATGCCCACTTCCGCACCTCGGGTCGCCTCGCTGCGGCGACGACGACGTACGGTGCCGGGTTCACCAACACGCTGACCGCGCTGGCCGAAGCCGCGCAGGCCCGCGTTCCGCTCGTCCTCGTCGTCGGCGACGAGCCGACCTCGGGTCCCCGCCCATGGGATGTCGATCAGATCGCGATGGCGTCAGCGGTCGGGGTGCGCACGTACACGGTCGGGCGGGTCGATGCCGCTGCCGCGACGGTGACGGCCATCGAGCATGCTCTGACCTACCGGGTGCCCGTCGTCCTCGCGATCCCCTATGACGTCGCGACGCTCGAGATCGGTGAGATCCCCGAGGTGCCGGGTCCGGGAAGGCCGAGTCCGCTCGCGCCCGGCGGTGAGTCCGCCGGTGCCGCCCTCGACCGTCTCGCAGCGGCCCTGGCCTCAGCGCAGCGCCCGCTCCTGCTCGCCGGTCGGGGCGCGTGGCTCTCCGGCGCCGGTGCCGCCCTCGGGGACCTCGCCGAGGCAGCCGGTGCGCTGACCGTGACGACGGCGCTGGGACGCAACATCTTTCCCGCCGCCGAGCACGACCTCGGCGTCGCCGGGGGCTTCGGGGCGCCTGCGGCGATGGCCCGCGTCCGCGAGGCCGACGTCGCCGTCGTCATCGGCGCCTCGCTCAATCAGTTCACGATGCGGTTCGGGGAGCTCTTCGGCCCGACCACCTCGGTGTGGCAGGTCGACGTCGACGACCGGGCGACGCACGCCCGCGTCGGCGGATTCATCCGCGGTGACGCGCGGCTGACGGCGGAGGCGCTGACGGAGCGGGTGCGGGGACTGACCGGCCCGACGGAAACGTGGCGGGGCCGGGTCGACACCGCCGCTGATCGGGTCTATGACCGGGGTGGGGAGTTCGGCTCCGACGGCCGCCTCGATCCTCGGGCCGCTGCCGCCCGCCTCGGCGAGCTCATGCCTGCCGATCGGGTCGTCGTCTCCGACGGCGGGCACTTCATCGCGTGGGCGAACATGTTCTGGGAGCCTTCGGCACCGGAGCGGATCGCCATGGTCGGCACGGCCTTCCAGTCGATCGGGCTCGGCTGGCACAGTGTTGCCGGCGCCGCCCGGGCGAACCCGGAGGCGACGATCGTGCTCACCACCGGCGACGGCGGTGGGGTGATGGCGCTGTCGGACCTCGACACGGCGATCCGCTCAGCCGGCGGCCGGGGCATGGCCGTCGTCTTCAACGACGCCGCCTACAGCGCCGAGGTGCACCTCTACGGGCGCAAGGGCCTCGCCACTCCCCCGATGCTCATCGACGAGATCGACTTCGCGGCGCTGGCGACCGCGGCCGGCGCCCAGGGTGTCGTCGTGCGCTCGCTCGCCGACCTCGACGTCGTCGCCGAGTGGGCGGCCGCACCGGTCGAGCAGCGACAGTTCCTCGTCCTCGACCTCCGCGTCTCGGGCACCGTCGTCGCGCCGTACCAGGAGGAGATCATCCGCGTGAACTCGTGACGGACCGGGGTCGGCCGACCTCCGTTGCCCGGCTCGGCGAACACATCCTGTCCGCGGCGCCTGATGGGACGACAACGGCCCCGGCAGCTCGGATTCAACCGAGCTGCCGGGGCCGTGACATGAGTGGAGATGGCGGGAATCGAACCCGCGTCCGTCGGCAGATTGTCAGGACTTCTCCGGGCGCAGTTCGTGAGGCAGTTTCTTAGGTTCTGGTCATCGCACGAACACGTAGACCAACGAACGGAGTTGGGTAAGAGTCCCTCAGATGCCCCCAACGTGCATCTGAAGCAGTGGCCTCTTAAGCGACGCCAGGATCTAGAGCAGAGGCAACTCTAGGCTGACGGATTCGCAGCTCGCGCTCTATCAGGCAGCGAGGGCGAAATCGGTGCGGTTTTCAGATTTAGCACCTATTGTTTTGCAGAGGACATTAACGAGATGACTCTGCATTCTCGGCCCGCTTCTCCCGACGCAGTGTCCAACGTCGAAACCGATCATCCCCATATTCTGTTGCCAATCCTGCTCACCGACATCACCTGGACGAACAGGCTCTGCCGCCGGGCAGGAACACCAGCATACTCTCTCAACACCGACCGGGCCAATTGCATTCCCGGGTGGGTCCGGTGAAGGACTCAGAGGTACTGCTTGGACTTCATCGCCCGCTCGGCCTCGCGCTTGTCCTGGGCTTCGCGCAGCGACTGCCGCTTGTCCCAGTCGCGCTTGCCGCGGGCCAGAGCGATCTTGACCTTGACCCGCGACCCTTCGAAGTAGAGTTCGAGCGGGATGAGGGTGCGCCCCGATTCCTTGACCTTCTGCGAGATCTTGAGGATCTCCTCGCGGTGGAGCAGCAGCTTGCGCCGACGCCTGGCGGCATGGTTCGTCCACGTGCCCTGGAGGTACTCGGGGATGTAGACGTTCTCCAGCCACGCTTCGTTCTGGAAGATGAGCGCGAACCCGTCCGTCAGCGACGCCCTGCCCTCACGCAGCGACTTCACCTCGGTGCCGGTGAGGACGAGGCCAGCCTCCCACGTGTCCTCGATGTGGTAGTCGTGGCGTGCCTTGCGGTTCCTCGCGATGACCTTCTTCCCGGTGTCCTTCGGCATGACCGGCCTCCTCTCTCCTCTTGTCCGATGCTCTCGTGCAATGCTCGTGTCCGACGTGCTCCACCGGCGGTCCGACGACCGCCGCCGACCTGCACACGCAGACCCACCAGTCTATCCCATCTGCAGTTCCGGCGCACTCGCCCTGACTGCCCGAAGGTGCGGATTACGAGATGAACGGCATCGCGTTGACGTAGCCGCCGTTCTCCATGATCTCGAAGTGGAGGTGGCAGCCGGTCGAGGCGCCGGTCGTGCCCGACTGGGAGATGACGTCGCCCTTCTTCACCTTCTGCCCGGCCTTCACGCTCAGGCTCGTGTTGTGGTTGTACGTCGAGGCGATCGACTTGCCGCCGATCTTGCCGTGGGAGATGACGACGCGGTTGCCGTAGCCGCCGGCCCAGCCGGCGCTGACGACGACTCCGTCACCGGCCGCCCGGATCGACGTTCCGCAGGGCACACCGAAGTCGGTGCCGGTGTGCAGCTTCCGGTTGCCCGTGATCGGGTGGATGCGGTAGCCGAACTGCGAGGTGATCGGGAAGCCCTCGGCGGGATTGGCGAGGACACCGTCGCCGTAGACGAAGTTGCCCTTCGCCTCCTGCTCCTTCTCCCACTCGCGGACCTCCTTCGCGAGCCGATCCTGCTCCGCCTTCTCATCGGCGAGCTGCTGCTCGGTCTTGTCCTTGTTGTCCGAGATCGTCTGCTCGGCGTCGTCCTTGGCGGAGATGAGGTTGTTGAGGTCGTCGGCCTTCTTCTTCGCGTCGGCCTGGGCGGCCTCCTTCGCGATGACCGCCTCGGCGGCCTCATCCTTGAGATCGGAGATCTCATCGGTGACCCCGGAGAGGCGCTCCTCGTTGTTCTCGTTGAGCGCACGCTGCTCCGAGAGGTCATCGATCGTGCGCTGCTGGGAGCGCACCGCGGAGTCGACGCGGCCGATGCCGCCGTCGGCGCTCGTGCCCTCGGCCATCTGCAGCAGCATCGCGAGGTCGGAGGTGATGCCGGAGTTCTGGTACGCCTGCCGGCCGATCCGCGCCGCGGCCGTGCGGTTCTGCTCGATCTCGTCCGTGCCCTGCTGGATCTCGTCCTTGAGGTCGGACTGCGCGTTCTCCGCCGAGGTCAGACGGGCGGCGAGGTCCTCATCCTTCTGCACCGCCTCGGCGAGGGCGTCGTCGGCTTTCTGGGACGCCTCCTCCGCGGCGGGCAGGGCCTCCTGGGCTTCGTCGCGTTCGGCGATGACCCGGGCGAGGTCCTCGTCGAGGCCCTCGAACTCCTGCTGGAGCTCCTTGACGCGTTCGTCGACCTTGTTCTTGTCGTCGCGCGGGTTGGCCGTCGCCGAGGTGACCGGCATGACGACGGCGAGCACAGCAGCCGTGACGAGAAGGGGAAGCCTGCGTTTCATCTCAGACCTTCGTGTACTTGTTGAGTGTGATGAGCGACGAGGCACCGGCCATGACGATGCCGATGACGAGGAGGATCGGGGCGACGATGAGGACGTCGACGCCGGAGATCAGACTGAAGCCGGTCGCCTGGTCCTGCAGCCAGCCGCTCACCCCGAAGTGGACGAGCAGGCCCAGGGAGCCGGCAGCGAGTCCCGCGCCGATCGCTGCGGCGATGACCCCTTCGAGGAGGAACGGGAGCTGGATGAAGGAGTTCGAGGCGCCGACGAGGCGCATGATCCCCGTCTCCCGGCGTCTGGCGAACGCGGAGAGGCGGATCGTCGTGGCGATGAGCAGCATCGCGCACAGCAGCATGATGCCGGCGATCGCGATCGCAACGACGGTGGCGACGTTGAGGACCCCGAAGAGGCGGTCGAGGAGCTGATTCTGGTCGACGACCTCTTCGACGCCCTGGGTCGAGGAGAAGTACTCGTTGATGATCTGGTACTGCTCGGCGTCCTTGAGCTTGACCCGGAAGGACTCGTTCATGTCCTCCTCGGGCACGGTGCCCTCGAGGCTCGTGCCGGCGAACTGGTCCTGGAAGCGCTGGTAGGCCTCGGCCTTGTCCTCGAAGTAGACGGTGTCGACGTACGGGGAGAGATCGGAGCTGGCGAGCGCGTCCTCGATGTTCTTCTTCTGCGTGTCGGTGACCTCGCCGTCGACGCAGTTCGTCGCCTCGGAGTCCGGCGGGCAGAGGAAGATCGAGACCTGGACGCGGTCGTACCAGTAGTCCTTCATCTGCCCGACCTGCATCTGCAGGAGGATCGCGGCGCCGACGAAGAGGAGGGAGACGAAGGTGACGAGGACGACGGAGAGGACCATCGAGAAGTTCTTCTTCAGGCCCGATCCGACCTCGGAGAGGATGAAGCCGGCCCTCATGAGGCGACTCCGTACGTGCCGTGCTCGACGTCGCGGACGATGCGGCCCTCTTTGAGTTCGATGACCCGCTTGGCCATCCGGTTGACGATCTCCCCGTCGTGGGTGGCCATGAGCACGGTCGTGCCGTTGCGGTTGATCTTCTCGAGCACCGACATGATGTCAGCGCTGGTCACGGGGTCGAGGTTGCCCGTCGGCTCGTCGGCGAGGAGGATCCCGGGCTTGTTGACGACGGCGCGGGCGATCGCGACGCGCTGCTGCTCACCGCCGGAGAGCTCGTACGGGTAGCGCTTCTCCTTGCCGGCCAGGCCCACGGTCTCGAGGACGTCGGGCACGAGCGTCGACATCGACGCCCGTGACTTGCCGATGACCTGGAGGGCGAAGGCGACGTTGGCGAAGACCGTCTTGTTCGGCAGCAGCCGGAAGTCCTGGAACACCGTGCCGATGCCGCGGCGCAGGTAGGGGACCCGCCAGGAGGGCATCTTCACCACGGACTTCCCCGCCACGGAGATCCGCCCCTTCGTCGGCACCTCTTCGCGGAGGATGAGGCGGATGACCGTCGACTTGCCCGATCCCGAGGCTCCGACGAGGAACACGAATTCCCCGCGGTCAGCCTCGAACGAGATGGAGTCGAGGGCCGCCCGGGTGCGGGTGTCGTAGGACTTCGAAACGGAGTCGAATGTGATCAAGAGGGTCTTCAATCGTGTCGCGGATGGCTCGGCCGCTTCCACTGTACGTAACAGTTCCGTGATGTGCGCGGAGGCGGCGGGGCGTGTGTTGCGCATCTGATGAAGTTCACAGTCCCACCACGATGCGTTCACCCGCGCCGAGGCGGTGGTGCCGTGGGGTCGGTGCGCCGAGGGGGTGGGTCGGAGAGGTCACTCCTCCTCGGCGTTCTCCTGCTGCTTGCGCCAGCGGATGCCCGCTTCGATGAGTCCGTCGAGGTCGCCGTCGAACACGGCTTGGGGATTGTTGACCTCGTACCCGGTGCGCAGATCCTTGACCATCTGGTAGGGGTGCGTGACGTACGAGCGCATCTGATCGCCCCAGCTCGCCTTGATGTCGCCGGCGAGCTCCTTCTTCTGCGCGGCCTCCTCCTGGCGCTTGCGCTCGAGGAGCCGCGACTGGAGGACGCGCATCGCGGCCTCCTTGTTCTGGATCTGCGACTTCTCGTTCTGCATGCTCACGACGACGCCGGTCGGAAGGTGCGTGATGCGCACAGCGGAGTCGGTCGTGTTGACGGACTGGCCGCCGGGCCCCGAGGACCGGTAGACGTCGATGCGCAGGTCGTTCTCGTCGACCTCGATGTGGTCGGTCGACTCGATGAGCGGGACGACCTCGACGGCGGCGAAGGAAGTCTGGCGGCGGCCCTGGTTGTCGAAGGGGCTGATGCGCACGAGGCGATGCGTGCCGGCCTCGACCGACAGCGTGCCGTAGGCGTAGGGGGCGTTGACCTGGATCGTCGCGGACTTGATGCCGGCGCCTTCGGCGTAGGAGGTGTCGAGTTCCTGAACGTTGTAGCCGCGGCCCTCGGCCCAGCGGATGTACATGCGGATGAGCATCTGCGCCCAGTCCGTCGCGTCGTCGCCGCCGGCACCGGAGCGGACGGTGACGACCGCCGAGCGCTCATCGTATTCGCCGGAGAGCAGGGTCGAGATCTCGAGCTCGCCGAGCTGATCCTTGAGCTTGGCGATGTCGCGTTCGGCTTCGACGAGCGAATCCGAGTCGCCTTCGGCCTCGGACATCTCGATGAGGAGTTCGGCGTCGTCGATGCGCTCCCCGAACTTCTCGAGCTTCTCGAGCGTGCCCTGCTTGTGCGAAAGCTTCGCCGAGGTCTTCTGCGCCGAATCGGGGTCGTCCCAGAACGTCGGGGCCGATGCTTCCTCGGTGAGCTCGGCGACCTCGTCACGCAGAGTCGGCAGGTCGGAGACGTCGAGGATCGCCTGATAGGTGCTGCGGAGGTTGGCGATTTCGGAAGCGTGATCAGTCGTGGCCATAATGCCTCGATTCTAGTCCATGGGGCACAGCCCCTCGGAACCGCCGAGCGGACGGACGCGGACGGCGGACGGATCAGGCCGGATAAAACCTCACCGAATCGCCTCCTTAACTACATCTATGACATTTATCCGATGTCACCAGAAGTTATCCACAGATTGTGAGAAAGTCTGGATAAATGGGAATTTCGCGGATACATTGACAACCTATTGCCCGCCGCTCACACCGACGGACTCGCCGATCGCCACCGAGGGATTCACCGTGGAAGCCACCGAGGTCATCACGAGCGAGGTCCACAAGAGGATCCGAGACCTCGACGTGGATCCCCGCACCGATGTCCAGCGCTCCCGCGAAGTCATCCGCTCGGTGATCTCCGAATACGACGAGCGCAGTCTCACCGCGGACCTTCCGCCGCTGACGGACAAAGAGGCGACGTTCCGATTCATCGACAATCAGCTCTCCGGCTACGGCGCCCTTCAGGACTACTTCGAGGACCCCCGCGTCGAGGAGATCTGGATCAACTCGCCGAGCGAGGTGTTCATCGCCGTCGACGGTGTCCACCAGCTCACGACGACGAAGCTGACCAGCGGCGAACTCGACGACCTCATCGAGCGGATGCTGCGCACCTCGGGTCGCCGGGTCGACCTCTCACAGCCCTTCGTCGACGCCATGCTTCCCGACGGCTCCCGGCTCCACGTCGTCCTCCCCGACATCACGCGCTCCTCCCCGGCAGTGAACATCCGCAAGTTCATCCAGCGGCCCCGCAACCTCGCCGCCCTCGTCGCCCAGGGCTCGCTCACTCCCCCGGCGGCCCGCTTCCTCGACGCCGCCGTGAGCTGCGGTGCGAACATCCTCGTCTCCGGCGCCACCCAGGCGGGAAAGACGACGATGCTCAACGCTCTGGCCGGGTCGATCCCCGCCCGCGAACGCATCGTCAGCTGCGAGGAGGTCTTCGAACTCAACCTCCCCAGCCGCGACTGGGTTCCGATGCAGTGCCGCCAGCCCTCGCTCGAAGGCACCGGCGCTGTGACCCTCCGCGCACTCGTCAAAGAGGCCCTGCGGATGCGTCCGACGAGGATCATCGTCGGGGAGGTCCGGGAAGCCGAGAGCCTCGACCTCCTCGTCGCCCTGAATTCGGGGCTGCCCGGCATGGGCACGATCCATGCGAACTCCGCGCGTGCGGCGATCACGAAGATCTCGACCCTTCCGCTGCTCGCCGGGGCGAACATCTCGTCGTCGTTCGTCGTCCCGACGGTGGCGGTGAGCATCGACGTCGTCGTCCACCTGCGACGCGACAACAGCGGGGTCCGCCACGTCAATGAGATCTGCGCGGTGCCCGGCGGAGTCGAAGGCGACGTCATCGAACTCGACACCCTCTTCCATTCCCCGCACGGGACGCTGGTGCGCGGACAGGGGTTCGGCCACCTCGGCGAGCGCTTCTCCGCGATCGGCAAGGACCTCCACCAGATCTTGGAAGCGGCATGAGCTACTCGCAGCTGAGCCTGCTCGTGGGAGCCTGCCTCGGCGCGGGACTGCTGCTCATCTGGATGTCCCTGTGGGAGCAGACGGCGAGGCGCCGGCAGCAGCGGCGGTGGATCCGCGAACTCGACGACATGCTCACGGGTGCGGGATTCCCGCGCCTGCGCCCCCTCCACCTGCTCCTGCTGACGATCGCCGTCTTCCTCACCGTCACCGTCGTCGCCACCGTGCTCACCCGCTCGTGGGCGATCGCCCTGTGCTTCGGTCTCTTCGCCTCGTGGCTGCCCTACCGGTACCTCCAGCACCGTGCGCGCTCGAAGCAGGTGCTGCGTCGCGAACTCTGGCCCGAGACCCTCGACCATCTCAATTCCGGTGTGCGGGCGGGACTCTCACTGCCCGAAGCGCTGAGCTCGCTCGCCCACCGCGGACCCGAGCCGCTGCGGCCGCTCTTCGAGGTCTTCGCCGAGGAGTATCGCGCAAGCGGCTCCTTCGCGATCGCCCTCGAACGCTTCCGCCAGGTCAGCGCCGATCCTGTCGCCGACCGCATCGTCGCGGCCCTGAGCGTGACCCGGCAGGTCGGCGGCAGCGACCTGGGCACGATGCTGCGGGCTCTGGCCCAGTTCGTCCGCGACGACGCCCGCACCCGCAACGAACTCTCCGCCCGCCAGCAGTGGACCGTCAACGGTGCCCGCTTGGCCGTCGCCGCCCCCTGGGTCGTCCTCGCGTTCCTCTCGACCCGCCCCGAGACCGCTGCGGCCTACAACTCACAGGCCGGGCTCATCCTCCTGGCCGCGGGCTTCGTCGTCTCCCTCCTCGCCTACCAGGCGATGAAGCGGATCGGCCGACTTCCGCAGGAACCGCGCGTCATCGAGGGCTCCTCCCTGGCCCGGTCCCCGTTCCACCGCAGCGCCGAGGCGGGTGAGGCCTGATGACCGACCCGCTCACTCTCCTGCTCCTCGGCGCATTCAACGGCGTCGCCCTCACCGTCTTCGTCCTCGCCCTGCCTCCGCTGCGGCGCCCGACCCTGTCGTCGCGCATCGCACCGTACCTGCGCGATCAGGAGGCGCTCGTCGACGTCTACGCCCCGCCGACACCCCGGAAGGAGGGCCTCCTCGGGGCACTCCGGCAGGCTGCCCTGACGGCGACGACATGGGTGACCTCGCGCATCACCACCGATGCGACCCTCAGCCTGCGCATCGGCCGCCTCGGCGGGAGAGCGACGATCGAGCGGTTCCGGACGAATCAGATCCTCAGCATCCTCGTCGGCATGATCGCCGGCGGCGGCCTCGCCGGTCTCATCAGCGCGCAGCGCGGGTTCTCCCCCATCGTCGTCATCGTCCTCGTCGTCAGCGGCGGGGTCGCCGGCCACATCGTCAACGACTGGCGTCTCAGCCAGGCGATCGCCCGCCACGAATCCCGCATCCTCGCCGAGTTCCCCACCGTCGCAGAACTCCTCGCCCTCTCGATCACCGCAGGTGAGGGGATCGTCGAAGCACTCGAACGGGTGTGCCGGACCTGTTCGGGCGACCTCGTCGACGAACTGCGCACCGCGCTGTCGGCGACCCGGACCGGCACTCCCCTCGTCGAGGCCCTCGACCAGATGGCCACGCGCATCGCGATCCCGGAGATCGTCCAGTTCGTCGACGGACTCGCCGTTTCGATGACCCGCGGCACCCCACTCGCCGAGGTGCTGCGCTCCCAGGCCGCCGACGTCCGCGAGCAGTCGCGGCGGCGCCTCCTCGAGCTCTCCGGACGCAAGGAGATCGGCATGCTCGTGCCCGTTGTCGTCTTCGTCCTGCCCGTCACCGTGATCTTCGCCGTCTTCCCCTCCCTCGCCGTCCTCGACCTCAGCCCCTGACCGAGACGCCCAGCCGCTTTCCGCTCCCCTGTCCTCATCCGCCCCGACGCCATTGCTCCCCCACCCGACCTCCCCAGCCATCGACCGTCGCAACGAAGAAGGAGACATGATGTTCCACCGGTTCATGACACACCTCACCCTGCTCACCCTCGGGTGGATCGGCGACGACACCTCCCCACCGGCTGCCCGGCACGGCGCCGGTGACGACGGGCACCGCGGCGACCGTCCCGATCGCGGCGATGTGCCCGGCTGGGTGCTCATCACACTGATGACCGCGGGACTCGTCGTCGCCCTCTGGGCGCTCGCCGGCGAAGCCTTCACCTCGATGTTCGAGGACGCGATGAACAAGGTCCGAGGTGCCGGGTGAGCCGAGCACAGCGCGGCGATGCCCCTGCTGCTGCCTCCCCGCCGACAGGAGGCGCGGCCGGTGGCGGCGCGGCCGGCAGCGGTGCGGTCGACGGTGACACGGCCGATGCGGGCGCGCGCTCTGAGAACGGTGCGGTCGGCGGCACGGACACCGGTTCCGCGATCGCCGAGTTCGCCCTCGTCGCGTCTCTGCTCGCCCTCGTTCTCGCCGGCGCCCTGCAGATCGGTCTGGTCATCCACGTCCGCAACACCGTCATCGACTCGGCCATCGCCGGTGCCCGGCAGGCGGGACTCGCCGATCAGACGGCCGGCGACGGCAGGCGGCTGACCGCGCAGCTCATCACGGCCTCACTCGGCGAACGGTACGCCGAGGCGATCTCCGTCGACACCGAGAGCAACGGGAACGTCGAGATCGTCGAAGTCCGGGTCCGCACTCCGCTGCCCGTGCTCGGACTCTGGGGACCCGCCGAGGTGTGGGACCTGCGGGGACGCTCGATCGTCGAGGACATCGACCGTGACTGAACCCGCTGTCCTCCCCTCCGTCGGGCCTGCCGACCCATCCGTCGGCCCTGCCCACCCATCCGTCGCCCAGGACACCGAGGCGGAGGTCCGGTTCGCTCTCCCCGATGCCGGGACTGCGGTCATCGAGTTCATCTTCGCCGCGGTCATCCTCCTCATCCCCGTCGTCTACCTCATGCTCGCGCTCTCCCAGCTGCAGGCGGCCGGCTACGCGACGACCTCGGCGGCGGTGTCGGCCTCCCGGATCGCCGCCCGCGACGCTAACCCCTCGCAGCAGCGCGCCGAGGATGTCGCCGCCATGCATTTCACCGACTTCGGGCTCCGGGATGTTCCCATCACCATCACCTACTCATGTTCAGGACCCTGTGGACGCGCTGGCTCTCTCGTCACCGCTGACGTCGAAACGCGGATTCCGCTGCCGGGGATCCCCTGATCTTCGGTTCGGAGAACTCCCCGCACATCACCATGCGGGCCTCGCATTCCGATGTCGTCGCGACCACCGGGAACGGATGAGTCGACGATGTCCCTGACGACGAGGTCCACCGCTCCCGGTCACCGCCCGGCCGACGAGGGGTCGATCACTCCCCTGGCGATCGGCTTCGTCATCATCGCGCTCCTCCTCGCGTTCCTCATCGCCGCCCTCACGGACCTGCACATGGCCCGTCGCGAACTCCAGGCGATGGCCGATTCGGCAGCCCTCGCGGCCTCCGACTCGTTCGAACCCGCCCCGGACGGAGAACCCGGACTCGTGTTCTCGCCGCCGGCGGCGCAGCGGGCGGCGGCGCGCTACGTCTCGGCCGTCCCCTCGCCCGAGGGCCTCGACAACGTCGGCATCCGCGCCGACGTCGACGGCGAGGCCTCGGTCGTCATCCGTCTGCGCGCCGACTACACCCCGGCGCTGCTCTCCCCCTTCGTTCCCGGACTCATCGAACTCAGTGCCACCGCCTTGGCGCGAGGGTCACTGCGGATCTCATGACAACCGTGCCTGCGGACTCGTGTGCCGGAACCTGTGGACAGCGGATGGACTCGCGTGCTGTGAGCCTGTGAACGCTCAGCGCTCGTCCACAGGGGGCGGATGACGGCTTGCCGACCGGCACCGGTTCACCAGACTCTGATGCGATGAAGGTCAGCGGAGTCGTCCAGCGGGTCGAAGTCAGCGGTGCCGTGCGCACGGACGTCCTCGACGCCGACGGCGAGCAGCCCGTCCTCGATGTGCTCCGCTCGGTCATCGATGAGCCTGTCACCGTCGACGATCTCCTCGCCTCCAACCCGGGCTCCGCTCCACCGCCCGATGATCCATCGGCCTGGGTTGAGTCGATAACGTGGGGCCAATGGCGCGGACTCCACCCGGTCACCCTCCTCGGCGCCGGTGCCTTCGATCGCGGCTGCGGCAGCACGACGGTGTCGGTGCTCGCCGGCCCCGATTCGGGATTCACCCTCGCCATCGACCCACGCCAGACCCTCATCGCTCGTGTACCGTCTTCCGACGGCCTCCTCATCGCCGACCCCTGCCTCTCGCGCGCTCCGGTCAGACTCCGCCTCGCTCCTGCGGGACTGCGCACGCAGAGCCTCGTCGGATCCACCGTGTTCCTCCCCGAGCTCGACCGCGATCAGCTGCCTGAGGCACCGACCGGTGGGACACTGAACACCGCCGGCAGCGAGACGATCCATGTCGCGCCGCACGCGGTCGACGAACCGCGCGCGGCCCGTCCGCCGCAGTGGTGGGCGTTCCTCATTCCCATCGGCATCGGCATCGCCCTCGCGCTGCTCACCGGCATGTGGTGGTTTCTCCTCTTCAGCCTCTCGGCGCCCCTGTCGGGCTACATCGCCCACCTCGTCGAGAAGCGCCGTTATGCCCGGGACGTGGAGACGCACCGGATCGAGCGCGCACACGCGATCGACGACGCCTCGACGAGAGCCCTCCGGCTCATCGCGCAGCGACAGCGCACGGCACGCGCCTCCCCGGGCCTGTGTCTGGGGTTCGGCGCGATCCTCAGTCGCATCTCACTGGCACCCGAGATCGACGACCGCGTCGATCGCTGCGACGACCATGCCGTCGTCAGCGACGTCCCCATCTGCATCGACCCGCGATCGACCGCGGTGGTCGTCACCGGTGAACGCGCTCACCTGCTGCCGATGATGCTCGCCTGGCTGGCCGACCGCCGGTGGGCGTGGGCACCGTCGGCCGAAGTGCGCGAGCTGCCGGACCTCGTCGGCGCGCTCGATCGGGACGAGCCCGCCACCGCGGCGACCCACCCCTCGGAGCGCATCAGCGTCGACCTGCGGACCGAGGGCACTGTGACCACCCTCCGCCTCGGGGCACCCAAGCCGAAGAGCACTGTCTCCCTCGTCCTCGGCGATCTCGCGCAAGCGCGGACGACGACGTCGACGGCGCTCGAGGGCCCGGTGCCCGGCCGAGCGTTCACGGCGACCCTGATGCCACCGGCCCGGTTTCTCACGCTCGTGCGCACCGGGATGCCGGCGACCGGTGCCGACTCGTTCCCCTGCCACGGCCTCGGCGAGCACTGCGATGATGACCCCGAACGCACCGCGAACCGCTGGCGGCAGCCGCATTCGGGGGCCGTCCCCGTCGGCCGCGGACCTCTCGGGGCGGTCGGCATCGATCTCTTCGGCGACGGCCCGCACGCTCTCGTGGCCGGCACCACCGGCAGCGGCAAGTCGATGCTCCTCCAGTCGTGGCTGCTGTCCCTGGCCCTGCATCACCCACCCGAGCGGTTGACCTTCGTCCTCATCGACTTCAAGGGCGGAGCGACGTTCGCACCCCTGTCACGGCTGCCGCACACCGACTGCGTCCTCGACGACTTCGACTCGGCTGCGGCCTTCCGGGCGCTCGTCGCCGTCCGTGCGGAGATCACGCGGCGCGAACGGCTGCTCGCCGACCGCGGGTGCGCCGACATCCTCGACCTCGATGTCCCTCCCCCACGGCTCGTCGTCGTCATCGACGAGTTCCACGCCCTCATGACCGCGCATCCCCGGGCCGCGGACCTGCTCGAGCATCTTGCCGCCCTCGGCCGGTCTCTGGGCGTCCATCTCATCCTCGCGACCCAACGGCCGCTGGGCATCGTCACCGGGCACATGAAGGCGAACATCAGCATTCGGATCTGCCTGCGCGTGCGCGACGACGCCGACTCCTCCGATGTCATCAGCGTCGCCGATGCCGCGCGTCTTCCGCCGGACCGGCCCGGGGCCGCTCTCCTCGATGCGGGGTCCGCGCTCGTTCGCTTCCGCGTCGCCGTTCCCCTCACCGACGAGCCGCCTGAACCGACCGCTCAGCGTCCCCGACTGCGACCGTGGCAACCCGGTCGTGCCGTGCAGACGAGCTCCGCCCTCACCGGAATCCGCATCGACAATCTCCTCACCGCGGCGCACGCGCACACCGTCGATGCGCCGCGGTCCGTCGTGCCCCCGCCGCTGCCGACGGTTGATGACGTCCCGGGTACTGCGGCGAGCGCGTCGTCGCAGCAGCCTGTCACCGGGATCATCGACCTCCCCGCCGCACAGCGGCAGATCGACTGGTCCTATGATCCGGCGCAGGACGGGTCGACCATCGTCGTCACCGACGACGATCCCACCGCCGTGCTCGTGACGCTGGCGGCGTCGGCAGCCGTCACCCACCGCATCGTCGCGCTCGGTCGGATCGCCGAGGTCATCGACCAGGCGGCGATCTCCTGCGGGATGCATGCCGGGTGGCGCCTGCATGCGATCCTCGACCATCTGGGTCGCCCACCGAGTTCGGGTTCCGCCGGCAGTGCGCGGGCGCGACCGTCGACGCTCGTCGTGTGCGGGAACTGGGGTGAGCTCGTCGATTCCCTCGACCATCACACGGCGGCGGCGTTGGAGGGCCTCCTCTCCCATTCCCGCGATCTCGGACTCACGCTCCTCCTTGCCGGGTGCCGGTCGGGGCTGCGCATCTCCTCCCAGTTCCGCTCTCACCTCATCTTCCCGCCGAGCGCCGGCGGGGACGGTCTCAGCGTCGGTCTCTCCCGCCACCGGTTCCTCGGAACGTGGCCGCGTCTGCGTGCCGTGCTCGTCGGCCCGCGCACCGCTGAGTGCGGCGGCGACGGCGCCGACGTCCAGCTCTTTCCCCCTCGTGGTGGTGCAGGCTCGTCGGCCTTCTCACCGGGGTGGCGGGGACTCGACGAACCGGGTGACGTGAGGGAAGCGTCGCCGAGACGGAGGGAGGACGGAACGATTCCGCTCGGCATCGACGCCTTCGGGGAACCCGTGTCCTGGGACCCGGCACGTGACGGTTCCGTGCTCACTGTGCGCGGGTCGGCGCAGAGCGGGAAATCGTCTCTGGCCCGGGCGTTCAGCAGGTGCGAGCAGGCGGACCTGACGATCCACGACGACGCGCATCGCGAGGAGCCTGCGACGCTCGACGTCACGGCCGGTGGGCTCCACGTGGTGACGATGCCGCTGCGTTTCACTCCTGGCTACGGCTCGCCGCTGGCGAGCGCCCAGACGCTCGGACCCACGCTCATCCTCGGCAGTCACACTGCTCAGGACCTCGCGACTCTCGGGTTCACCCGCCTGCCGCCACTCGACGGCACCGCCGGGACGGGCTGGTTCGTCACCGACTCCCGAGCACGAGCGATCAGGGTCGTCGGGTCACCGACGCGGGGCGAATCAACCGACTCCGGGGTCGACTCGACTCACTGCGTGTCCGCGGGAGGTCCCGAAAGTGTCTCGTAGCGGTAGAGTTCGCTCGCCTGGCCCGCGGCGAGGAGCCGGTCGGCGAGCGCTGAGACCACGGGCATGCCGCTGGTGACCTCGATGACGACATCGGCGTCGACTGACAGCCTGGCCAGCAGCAGCTCGGCATCGGCGATGGCCGCCTCGAACTGCTCAGGGGAGGCGTCGGCGACGTCCTCACGGGTCTCGAACATCGAGCCGAGGATGAGTTCGGTCGCCGGCTCGTCCTCCGCAGTCCCGTGCAGGTTCGCCGCGGCATCCTGGGCCCCGCCGACCGCAGCCGGGTCGGCCTCCCTGGCGTAGGAGACAGCGAAGGCGCTCAGCCCGCTGCCCGACCCTGCGTCACCGGAACCAGTCGCCGCGGAGTCGCTCATGAGCATCGCCGCACCATGGGCACCGGCCGCCTCGGAGAGGAACGCACTGCTCACCTGCCCGATCGTCAGCGGCGCGACCGCATCGTCGCGGTTGACCGCGGTGTACCACTCGAGGAACGCCTTCGTCAGCTTGACCGACCCGGTCGAGACGATCTCGAGGTCCTCGGCGCGACCGCCGCCGCTGGGCGGCAGGGCCCCGGCGGAAACCTTGATGACCCGCGTCGTCGTCAGCGGGGTGAAGCCGAGCGCCTCGGCGAACTTCTCCCCCACGCTGCCGGCCTCGACCCGAGCCCGCAGGTCAAGGCCCTCCAGCGGGGTTCCTGCGGTCTCCGCCGACACCGCCTCGAAGAGCTCACGACCGAGACCGTGGCCGCGCTCCTCGGCGGCGACCTCGACGTTGACCCACGCCCGGTACGGGTGGAGCGGGGACTCCGCGATCGCCGCCGCGCCGACGGGAACCTCGGGGACCACCTCGGCGATGACCGACCGCAGCAGCGGGGACTCCGCGGCCGGACGGAACAGGGACCGGGCCATGTGACCGGCCGGAGTCGCCGCGTCGGAGAACACCTCGTTCAGTCGCAGATCGTCGCCGTCGGCAAGTGGTCTGATCGGCATGGTGAGCGCTCCTTGCGGCATGTCAGATGTTGATAATCTTGGCGTCATGACTGACTTAAGCGATCCTACCGCCGCCGCGCAGGCAGCGGCCACGACCATCAACTCCGCCGCTGGGATCGAGTCCCACGACATCGCCCTCGTCCTCGGATCGGGATGGGGCGGAGCGGCCGAGCTGCTGGGCGAGACGATCAGCGAAGTCCCCGCCGCCGAGGTCCCCGGATTCCACGCCCCGGCCGTCGCCGGCCACGTCCCCACGCTGCGCACCGTGCGCATCGCCTCGAGCGGGAAGCACGCCCTCGTCCTCGGATCGCGCACCCACTACTACGAAGGCAAGGGCGTGCGCGCCGTCGCCCACGGGGTGCGCACCGCCGCCGCCGCCGGCTGCACCAGCCTCGTGCTCACCAACGGCTGCGGTGGGCTCAACCGCAATTGGGCCCCGGGCACCCCGGTCCTCATCTCCGACCACATCAACCTCACCGGCACCTCCCCCATCGAAGGTGCGAACTTCGTCGACCTCACCGACCTCTACTCGCCGCGGATGCGGGCCATCGCCAAGGAGATCGACCCGACACTCGACGAAGGCGTCTACGCCCAGTTCCGCGGCCCCCACTACGAGACCCCGGCCGAGGTGCGGATGGCAGGCATCCTCGGCGCCGATCTCGTCGGCATGTCGACGACGCTCGAGGCCATCGCCGCCCGGCAGGCCGGGCTCGAGCTCATGGGCATCTCGCTCGTGACGAACCTCGCCGCCGGCATCCAGGAGACCCCGCTCTCCCACGCCGAGGTCATCGAGGCCGGAGCCGCCGCAGCCCCGCGGATCTCCCAGCTGCTCGCCGACATCGTCGGAAAGCTCTGAGGCCGGTGAGCGAATCGATGAGCGAATCGAACACCAGCCCGGTCCGGGTCGCCGACCGCTTCACGACGGGCTTCGACGCCGACATCGTCCGCGCGTGGATCGCCGATGACCCCGATGCGCAGACGGCGACGTCGCTGACGGCCATCCTCGCCGAGGCGGAGGCCGGTGACGCAGCCGCGCGCGCCGACCTTGCAGATCGGTTCTCCGGACCCTTGGTCTTCGGCACCGCAGGCCTGCGCGGGGAGATCGCGGCCGGGCCCAACCGGATGAACCGCTCCGTCGTCATCCGCGCCGCAGCCGGACTCTCGGCGTTCCTCAACGACACCGTCGGCCCGGGCTTCCGCGTCGTCATCGGCTGCGATGCCCGGTACAAGTCCTCCGACTTCGCCCGCGACACCGCGGCCGTCGTCACCGCCGCCGGCGGGGTCGCCATCCAGCTGCCCGAACAGCTGCCGACTCCGCTCACGGCGTTCGCGCTCACCCACCTCGGCGCCGATGCCGCCGTCATGGTCACCGCCAGCCACAACCCGCCCGCCGACAACGGCTACAAGGTCTACCTCGGGGAGCGGCCGCTGCTCGCGATCGAACCGGACCCGGCCACCGCTCGTGCAGGTGCGGGCGCGCAGATCGTTCCCCCCGCCGATGCGCTCATCGCCGAGAGGATCGCCGCCGTCCCGTCCGTCGCATCGGTGCCGCGTGCCGAATCGGGTTGGGAGCACCTCGATGACTCGATCATCGAGGCCTACCTCGAGAGCATCGAGGCCCTGGGCGTGCGCGCGAGCGCGGACCTGTCGATCGTGCTCACTTCGCTCCACGGCGTCGGGGCGACCGTCGCCGAGGCGGCACTGGCGCTCACCGGGTTCGAGAATCTCCACCCGGTGGCCGTTCAGCAGAAGCCGGACCCGGACTTCCCGACCGTCGCATTCCCCAATCCCGAGGAAGCCGGCGCGCTCGACGAGGCGTATGCCTTGGCCAGAGAGGTCGGCGCCGATCTCATCATCGCCAACGACCCCGACGCGGACCGGTTCTCCGCGGCGATCCCCGATCCTGCCGCCCCCACCGGGTACCGCCAGCTCACCGGCGACGAGGTGGGGCTCCTCCTCGGCGAGGACATCGCCTCCCGGCTCGCGGCCTCCGCCTCGGCCTCGGCGTCAGGGACCGCCGATGGCGCGACCGCCGGTGGAGCGACCGCCTCGGCGAACGATTCCGACACCGCCGGGCCCGTCTTCGCGAACTCGATCGTCTCCTCGCGCGGTCTTGCCGCCGCTGTGCGCGCCCACGGCTTCCCCGCCGTGCAGACGCTCACGGGCTTCAAGTGGATCTCCCGGGTGCCCGGCCTCGTCTTCGGCTACGAGGAGGCGCTCGGCTACTGCGTCGACCCGACCGTCGTCCGCGACAAGGACGGAATCTCCGCGGCCGTGACCTTCGCCGCGCTGGCGTCACGCCTCAAAAGAGACGGGTCAACGATCGATGCCGAACTCGACCGCATCCGCACCCGCGACGGCGTCTTCGCGACGGCACCGCTGAGCTTCCGCCTCGACGACGTCTCCCTCATCGCCTCGGCGATGGACAAGCTGCGGCAGGCTCCGCCGACCGCGCTGGCCGGGTCACCCGTCACCGAGGTTCACGATCTCTCGACCGGGTACGACGGCCTGCCGCCGACCGACGGCATCCTCCTGCTCTCGGAGGCGAACTCGCGGGTCATCGTCCGACCTTCGGGCACCGAGCCCAAGCTCAAGTGCTACCTCGAGGTCGTCGGCGCCCCCGCCCTGGGGCCGTCGCTGCAGGAGAGGCTGGCGACGATCACGACCGAGCTCAAGGCCTACTTCGGACTCTGAGGTCGGCACGGGGGCTTCGGCTCGGGGGCTATGAGAGCGCTGGCGCACCTCGATCAAGCGCTGGTGCGGATCGAGGGCCGTGCACGCGCCCGCATCCGCACTGCCGCTTGATCGAGCGTCACTGGTCTCGGTGTATTGCACCGTGACATTCATGGTCGAGCAATGGCGAGGTGGCATGCCAGCGAGGCGTCCTAATCACCCAATGGAGTCGACGGAGCAACCCTTGCGCAGCTCGGCATCCATCTCAGGCGATAGTCTGGACTGGACAACGGGCGACTCCCGAGCGTGCGATGCGAACATCTGCGGTCACGAGCGTCAGGTCGTGCGATTCAGCGACGGCGACGTACCCGGCATCGTAGGTGCTCAAGTTGGATCTGAGTTCCCACATCCTCGCGATGTGCGGGCCGGTGGGAGCGGTCATCACGACCAGCCGAGCCACCCAGTCAACCGCGCGTTCAGCGTCAGCGGCGTCGAGTTTTCCTCCCAACGTCAGTCCTCTCATCACCGAGAGCACCTCGGTGCGCCAATGCTCGGGAACCATCCACGCGGGATCGCCGCGGAGAATCTCGATGGCCGAGGTCCGTCGGGGTTCGGTCTCCGGATCTGCGAACATCAGCGCCACCGCCGAGGCGTCTGGAACGATCATGATCGTCAGGCCGACCGACCGGTATCGATGACATCGAGAACATCGTCGACGCTGAAGCTCCGCTGCCCCTTCCACGTCGAGATCTCGTCGATGACACGCGCATTGTCGGCGAACCGTGCTTCCCGGATGATGACGTCGCGGAGGTACGAGCTCAGACTCTGGCCCTTCTCGCGCGCACGAGCGGCCAGCTGATCGCGAATCTCGGGCGGTACGTCGCGGATCTGGATGGCAGTCATGACAGGATCATACGCGTCTTGCATGCAGATTGCATGCACAGTGCGCCAGAACCGGCAGAACATCGGATATACCCGAATCCGCCAGCGCTCGATCAAGCGCGGGTGCGGATCTAGGGGCGTGCACGCGCCCGCATCCGCACTAACGCCTGAACGAGCGGCCGACGATCCACTGGCGCGCCTCACGCGCTGCGGCGCGTCAGTCGGAGCGCTGGGTCGTGCCGGTCCGCGAGCGCCTGGGCGTGCCGATCAGTCGGAGAGTCCCGCGAGGATCGCGGCGGACCCGGACAGGCCGAGGCGCGAGGCACCGGCAGCGATCATCTCCTCGGCCGCCTCGACGGTGCGGATTCCGCCGGAGGCCTTGACGCCGAGGCGGTCGCCGACGGTCTTGCGCATCAGCGCCACCGCGTGCGCACTGGCCCCACCGGCCGGGTGGAAACCCGTCGAGGTCTTGACGAAGTCGGCTCCGGCCGCCTCGGCGCGCCGGCTGACCTCGACGATCTGCTCATCGGTCAGTGCCGCGGATTCGATGATCACCTTGACGAGCGCGTCGCCGCTCGCCTCGACGACACCGCGGATGTCGGCCTCGACGGCGTCGAAGTCCCCGGCGATCGCCTGCCCGATGTTGATGACCATGTCGACCTCAGCGGCGCCGTCGGCGACGGCCCGCTCGGTCTCGGCGGCCTTGATCTCCGGCTTCACCTGACCGCTGGGGAACCCCACGACGGTCGCGACGACGAGGTCACCGGTGTCGGTGAGCGGCAGCATCGACGGTGAGACGCACACGGCGAGGACGCCGAGGTCTCTCGCCTCGGCGACGAGCGCGTCGACGTCGGCCCGCGTCGCCTCCGGCTTGAGCAGGGTGTGGTCGATCATGGCGGCGACGTCGGAGCGGCTGGTCATGGTGTCCTCCAAAGAATGTGTACGGGAATGCTGTGTGCGGTGGTGCAAGGGCTGGGCCGGTGGCAGGTCAAGCCAGCGGCGACGGGCGCAAGCCTACGTGATCGTCTCGAGGACGATCGAGTCCGGCACGGCGGCGGCATCGCCGCCGATCTCGTAGGCCCCGACGAGGGACTCGAGGGCGCGCTCGAAGCGCTCAGGCGTGTCGGTGTGCAGGGTGAGCAGCGGGTCGCCGGCGGCGACGGTGTCACCGGGCTTGGCATGGAGTTCGATGCCGGCGACCGCCTGCACCGGGTCCTCCTTGCGTGCGCGTCCAGCACCGAGCCGCCACGAGGCGACCCCGACGGAGAGCGCATCGAGCTTCGTCAGCACCCCGGATTCGGGGGCGAAGACGACCTCGGTGTCGGACGCAACGGGCAGCGGGGCGTCCGGATCCCCGTTCTGGGCGCGGATCATCGCCTTCCACTTGTCCATCGCCCGACCGTCGGTGAGCGCGGCCCGGACGTCGACGTCGGTTCGTCCCGCGAGCCGCAGCATCTCCTCGGCGAGAGCCACGGTGAGGTCGACGACATCGGCGGGCCCGCCTCCGGCGAGGACCTCGACGGACTCGCGCACCTCGAGGGCATTGCCGACGGTGAGCCCGAGCGGCGTCGACATGTCCGTGAGCAGCGCCGAGGTCTTCACTCCGGCGGCCTTCCCGAGCCCGACCATGGTCTCGGCGAGCCGGCGTGCCTTCCCGATGTCCTTCATGAACGCCCCGGACCCGACCTTGACGTCGAGGACGAGGCCCGCGGTGCCCTCGGCGATCTTCTTCGACATGATCGACGAGGCGATGAGCGGAACGCAGTCGACGGTGGCGGTCGTGTCCCGCAGGGCGTAGAGCTTCTTGTCCGCCGGGGCGAGCCCGGAACCGGCGGCGCAGATGACGGCCCCGATGTCCTCGAGCTGCGTGAGGATCTCCTCGTTCGACAGGTTCGCCTGCCAGCCGGGGATCGCTTCGAGCTTGTCGAGCGTGCCGCCCGTGTGTCCGAGGCCGCGCCCGGACAGCTGCGGGACGGCGACGTCGAAGACCGCAACGAGAGGCGCGAGCGGCAGGGTGATCTTGTCCCCGACACCGCCCGTCGAGTGCTTGTCCGAGGTGGTGTGCGTCAGCGACGAGAAGTCCATCCGCTCCCCCGAGGCGATCATCGCCTGCGTCCAGTCGGCGATCTCGTCGGACCCCATGTCGTTGAGGAAGATCGCCATCGCGAGCGCCGCCATCTGCTCGTCGGCGACGACCCCGCGGGTGTAGGCGTCGATGACCCAGTCGATCTGGTCCTTGGACAGCGCCCGGCCATCGCGCTTGGCGGCGATGACGTCGACGGCGTCGAATGACTCTACGGTCACAGTTGGTGAACCTCCGGTGGTCGGTGGGAAGTGGTCAGTGCTTCGGGTGCCCAGTGCCCTCGCCGAGGCTGCCTGCCCCGAGGTCGTCGGGACCGAAGGCGTCGGGCAGGACCTCGGCCATCGTCTTCCGTCCCGAGGGCATGTTGAGGACGAGGTCGGCTCCCCCGTGTTCGAAGAGCAGCTGGCGGCAGCGCCCGCACGGGGCGAGCGTGGTGCCGTGGCCGTCGACGCAGTCGAAGGCGACGAGCCGGCCGCCGCCGCTCATGAACAGATCGGAGACGAGTGAGCACTCGGCGCACAGGGTCACCCCGTACGAACTGTTCTCGACATTGCAGCCGGCCACGATCCGACCGTCGTCGACGAGGGCCGCGGCCCCGACGGGGTACCGCGAATACGGGGCGTAGGCCCTTCCCATGGCGGCGACCGCGGAGGCGCGCAGCAGCTCCCAGGACTCCTCGGTCACCTCGGCGGGGATCACCTTCGCCACCGGCTCACACCAGGTGGGATCGTCCCCGAACGCGTGTGCTGTCGTCATCGCATCCTCCGATCTCCGTCACACTGTCATGACTTCACGTAGGGCACGCCCTCGGCGGCCGGCGGGCGGACCCGTCCGACGAATCCGGCGACGGCGAGGATCGTGACGATGTAGGGCAGCATGAGCAGCAGTTCGTTGGGCACGGGCGTGCCGATCGACTGCAGCGTGTTGCCGAGGCTCTTCGAGAAGCCGAAGAGCAGGGCGGCGAAGAGCGCGCCCTTCGGGTTCCACTTGCCGAGGATCATCGCGGCCAGCGCGATGTAGCCCTGTCCGGCCGACATCTCCTTGCCGAAGGCGAGTCCGGAGCCGACGGTGAAGAACGCGCCGCCGAGGCCGGCGATCGCCCCGGCCATGATCGTGTTGCGCACCCGCGTGAAGTTGACCTTGATGCCGACGGTGTCGGCGGCCTTCGGGTGCTCGCCGACCGCCCGCATCCGCAGTCCCCACTTCGAGCGGAAGACGAAGATCTGCAGGGCGATGACGACGACGTACATGATGTAGACGAGGATGTTCTGATCGAAGAGCACCCGCCCGAGGATCGGAATGTCCGAGAGCAGCGGGATCGGCAGGTTGGGCAGCTTCTGCCGGGAGTTCCACAGCTCGGGGTTCTCAGTGAGCACCGTCGAGTAGAGGAAGTTCGTCAGGCCGACGACAAGGACGTTGAGGACGACGCCGATGATGATCTGGTTGACCCAGTACTTCACGGCGAAGAAGGTCAGCACCACGGCGACGAGGGCACCGGCGATCGGGGCGGCAAGCAGCCCGGCGTAGGGGTTCTTCACCACCGAGGCGACGACCGCGGCGAGGAACGCACCGGCAAGCAGCTGACCCTCGATCGCGATGTTGATGATGCCCGAGCGCTCTCCGATGAGACCGCACATCGCACCGAAGATCAGCGGCACGGACAGAGCCAGGGCGCCGGCGAGCAGGGTGGTCAGCGGGATGACGCCGCCGCTGCCGCCGCCGGCCCACGCGAGGAACGAGAGCACGAAGACGATGCCGAAGGTGACGGGGAACCACGAGCCGAGGTCGTCCCGGCGGGTCGCGAACCAGATGCTCACGGCCGCCATGACGACGAGGATGAGCGAGAGCACGAGGCCCGTGGCCTTCGCGGACACGACGAGGTCGGGGATGGCGAAGAAGTCACCGCCGGTGGCGATCCGGAAGGTCGTATCCCCTGCCCGGCCGATGAGGCCGAAGAAGATCAGCGCAATGAGCGCGAGCACCGAGTAGACGATCGGGTACTTCCACGCGATCGGCGCGACCACCTTCGTGTGCGCACCGGTCGGGGTGTCAAGAGTCTGTGCGCTCATATCAGGACTCCTTCCGCTTGAGCACCGGTGCGGGCAGGTGGAAGATCGTCCTCACGAGCGGCGGAGCGGCGATGAGGAGGACGATGACCGACTGGACGACGAGGACGATGTCGATCGGCGTGCCGGTCTGCGACTGCATGAGGTAGCCGCCTGCCTTGAACGCGCCGAAGAGGAGCCCGGCGAAGAACGTCCCCAGCGGCTTCGACCGTCCCAGCAGCGCCACGGTGATCGCGTCGAAGCCGATGGACCCGGCGATCCCGCCGGTGAGCTTGTCCTCCGTGCCGAGCACCTGCGTGGCCCCGGCGAGTCCCGCGAGGCCACCGGCGATGACCATGACGAGGACGGTCACCTTGGCCACCGAGATGCCGGCGGTGCGCGCGGCATGCGGGTTCGCGCCGACGGCCTTGAACTCGAAGCCGATCGTCGAGCGCTCGAGCAGCCACCACACGAAGATCGTCGCGAGGATCGCGAGGATGAACCCGAAGTTGAGGCGGAAGGGCAGCGGCAGGAGGAGGAACATCTGCGCCGATTCGTCGATCGTGCGCGACTGCGGGTTCGCCGACTGCGTGTGCGTGAACCACGACTGCTTGAGCAGGTAGCCGAGGAGGTAGCCGGCGATCGAGTTGAGCATGATCGTCACGATCACCTCGTTCGCCCCGGTCCGCGCCTTGAGCACACCGGCGATGCCCGCCCAGATCGCCCCGCCGATGATGCCGCCGACCGCGGCGATGAGCATGTGGACGATGGGCGGCAGGCTGAGTGCGTAGCCGAGGAAACCGGCGACAGTAGCGCCGAGGATGACCTGGCCCTGACCGCCGATGTTGAACAGTCCCGAGCGGAAGGCCAGGGCGATGCCGAGGCCGGTGAGGATGAGCGGGGTGCCGTTGACGAGCGATTCGGTCAGCGGGCGGATCGCGCGCTCAGGGGTGCGGGCGTTCCAATCGAAGATCGCCCCGCGGAAGAGCGCGGAGTAGGCGTCGCCGACGGTCGAGAAGACCGTGGAGAAGAACGCGCCGGGAGCGGAGAAGAAGTTCCTCGCCGCAGCGATGACCTCGGCGTTGGCGAAGGCGATGAGGACACCGCCGACGAGGAGGGCGAGCACGATGGCGAGCACCGTGACCAGCCATGATCCCGAGAGGATCTCCTGGATGAGGGTCTGCTGCCGCCCGGGCTTCGCCTCGGCGGTCGGCGGCGGGGCCGGGGACGGCGCGGCCGGTGAGATGTCAGTCGTCATTCGCTCTCCTCCGCCGAGGTGGTCGCTGAGTCTGGGGTCGCGCCGGCCGCGGTGCCGGCGTCGGACGGGGCACCCTCCTCGGGTGCGGTGCCTGCGGAGGCCAGCGCCTCCTCGGCGGGGACACCGGCCATCATGAGGCCGAGCGCCTCACGCGAGGTCTCGGGTCCGACGATGCCGACGATCCGACCGGAGTACATCACGGCGATGCGGTCGGCGAGCCCGTAGACCTCGTCGAGTTCGGTCGAGACATGATGCACGGGGTGCCGGTGTCGCGTTCGGCGATGACGCGCTTGTGGACGAATTCGATCGATCCGACGTCGAGGCCGCGGGTCGGCTGGCTGGCGATGAAGAGGCGCAGCTCCCGGCCGAGCTCGCGGGAGAGCACGACCTTCTGCTGGTTGCCGCCGGACAGGGTGGAGATCGGGTCGGCGATGCTGCCGAGGCGGATGTCGAACTCATCGACCTTCTTCTTCGCCTCGGCGGTGATGACCGAGGAGCGGAGGTTGGGGCCCTTCGCGTACGGCGGGCGATCGTAGACGTCGAGGATCATGTTCTCGCGGATCGAGAACTCGGCAATGATGCCGTCGGTCGACCGGTCCTCGGGCACGAAGCCGATGCCGTCGCCCAACCGGTCCTTGACGGACGTGCCGACGAGGTTCTTCCCGTCGAGGGTGATCGTGCCCAGGCGCGGTTCGCTCAGCCCGATGATCGTCTCGGCGAGCTCGGTCTGGCCGTTGCCCTGGACACCGGCGATCGCGAGGATCTCGCCGCGACGGACATCGAAGCTGACATCGTCGACGACGACGTTCTCGGCCCGGTCGACGACGGTGAGACCGCGCACCTGGAACGTCGCCTCACCCGGGTCGGCAGGGCTCTTGTCCGTCGTCAGGGACACGTTGCGTCCGACCATCTGGCTGGCGAGCTCCGCCTCGGTGGAGTCCGGGGAGGCCTCCCCGACAATCTTGCCGCGGCGGATGACGGTGATCGAATCCGCGATCGCGCGGACCTCGCGGAGCTTGTGGGTGATGAAGACGATCGACGTGCCCTGCTCCTTGAGCTGGCGCATGATCGAGATGAGCTCGTCGGTCTCCTGCGGGGTGAGCACGGCAGTGGGCTCGTCGAGGATGAGGATCTCCGCGTCGCGGGACAGTGCCTTGATGATCTCGACCCGCTGCTGCGCGCCGACCGGCAGATCCTCGATGAGGGCGTCGGGGTCGATGTTGAACCCGAACCGCGCGGAGATCTCCGTGACCTTCCTCCGCGCCTCGGCGACGTCGATGAGGCCGAGACCCTTCGTCGGTTCGTAGCCGAGCGCGACGGATTCGGCGACGGTGAAGACCGGCACGAGCATGAAGTGCTGGTGGACCATGCCGATGCCGGCGGCCACGGCATCGCCGGGTCCGGCGAAGCTCACCGGCTTGTCGTCGATGAGGATCTCTCCCCCATCGGGGTCGTAGAGGCCGTAGAGGACGTTCATCATCGTCGACTTGCCGGCGCCGTTCTCACCGAGAAGGGCGTGGATCTCGCCCGGTTCGACGGTGAGATCGATGTGGTCGTTGGCGACGAATGATCCGAACACCTTCGTCAACCCGCGAAGCTCGAGTTTCACTGCTCGCAGCACTCCTCACAAACTTGAAAACTGCAGGGCCGAAAGACTTCGACCCTGCAGTTTAACCCAGGTGATTATTTGGGCGAGTTCTCCGACTCGACCGTGATGGTGCCGTCGATGATCTGCTTCTTGAGCTCCTCGACCTTCGTCTTGACGTCCTCGGGGACCTCGCCGTCGAAGTCGTGGTAGGGAGCCAGTCCCACACCTTCGTTCTCGAGCGTGCCGACGTAGGGCTCGGAGGTGAAGTTGCCGTCGACGCCCTGCTTGACGGTGTCCTCGACGGCGTTGGCGATCTCCTTGACCACCGAGGTGAGGATGATGTCACCGTATTCGGTCGAGTTGTAGCCGTCGGTGTCGACCCAGACGAGCTTGACGTCGCCGGCTTCCTTCGCCGCGGCTGCGGCACCGAGGCCGACGGGACCGGCGACGGGCATGACGACGTCGGCGCCCTGGGAGATCAGCTGCTTCGTCAGCTCCTGGCCCTGACCCTGGTTCTCGAAGTCACCGGAGAACGATCCCTGCTGGCTGTCCTTGTTCCAGCCGAGGAGTTCGACGTTCTTGCCGTTGTCGTCGTTGAACTTCTGCACGCCGTCGGCGAAGCCGTCCATGAAGACGGTGACCGACGGGATCTGGATGCCGCCGAACGTGCCGACCTTGCCGGACTTCGACATCGCTGCGGAGACGTAGCCGGCGAGGTACGCGGCCTCGGCGGTGTTGAAGACGAGCGGCTTCGCGTTGTCGATCTCGACCGGGTTGCCGTCGGGGTCGGAGAACGTCGAGTCGATGAGGGCGAAGTTGAGGTCGGGGTTGGCCTCAGCGGCGGTCTGGATCGCATCCTCGAGGAGGAAGCCGACGCCGAAGGTGAGGTTGCAGCCCTGCTGGACCATGTTGTCGACGTTCGGGGTGAAGTCCGCGTCGCCCTGGGATTCGGCGACCTGCTGCTGAACGCCGAGATTCTCCGTTGCCGCGTCGAGACCGGCACGGCCCGACTGGTTGAACGACTGGTCGTCCCAGCCGCCGGAGTCGGAGACCATGCAGGTGAGGTAGTCCCCGCCGGCACTGGAGTCGCTGCCGCTGCCGCCGGAGCCGCAGGCGGAGAGCACGAGGGCGGATGCGGCGATCATCGACACCGCTGATGCGAGCTTTTTCAAGGTCTACTCTTTTCTCGAAGGACCAACACTGGCGTCGGCGGTGGACCGCCGGCCGACTCATCGCGAAACTGTGAGACGACTGGGCGATCGGTCACATTTCGATGAGTTTTCGGCCAGTCTAATGCACGTGAGCCACGTCTCCCGCGCGCGTAGCACGCGAATCCGCGACACCGATATGAAAACGCAATCAACAGTCACAGTTGCAGTGCGTCCGACAGGGGCCGCTGTGCCGCCTCACGGGCCGATCACGGTGGGGCGTGCCGCGGTGCTCTAGGCTGGTGGGCGTTATGGCACATCTTCTCGGGGCCGAAGCCCTGCACCTCGAATTTCCCACGCGCATCGTCTTCGATTCGGTCACCCTCGGCGTCGACACCGGGGACATGATCGGCATCGTCGGGCGCAACGGCGACGGCAAATCCTCGCTGCTCGGGATGCTCGCCGGCACGATCACCCCCGACTCCGGACGCGTCACCTACCGCGGGGGCCTGCGGCTCGGCATGCTCACCCAGCGCGACGAGCTCGACGACGAGGCGACCGTGGGATTCTCCGTCGTCGGCGACAAGGCCGACTACGAGTGGGCCGGGGACGCGAAGATCCGCGACATCATCTCAGGCCTCATCGCCGACCTGCCCTGGGAGGCGCGGATCGGCAGCCTCTCCGGCGGCCAGCGGCGGCGCGTGGCTCTCGCGGCCCTCCTCGTCGAGGACTGGGACCTCATCATCCTCGACGAGCCGACGAACCACCTCGACGTCGACGGCATCGCCTGGCTGGCACGGCACCTGAGGAACCGGTGGCCGAAGAACTCCGGTGCCCTTCTCCTCGTCACCCACGATCGATGGTTCCTCGACGAGGTGTGCACGAAGACGTGGGAGGTTCACGACCGGATCGTCGAGCCCTTCGAAGGCGGGTACGCCGCCTACGTGCTCCAGCGCGTCGAACGCGACCGGATCGCCGCGGCCACCGAGGCGAAGCGGCAGAACCTCATGCGCAAGGAGCTCGCGTGGCTGCGCCGCGGAGCTCCCGCCCGGACGTCGAAGCCGAAGTTCCGCATCGAGGCGGCCAATCAGCTCATCGCCGATGTGCCCGAGGTCCGCAATCCCATCGAACTGAAGAAGATGGCCACGGCCAGGCTCGGCAAGGACGTCGTCGACCTCGAGGACGTGTCCGTCCACTTCGGTGACCGTGACGTCCTCGACGACGTCACGTGGCGCATCGGTCCCGGCGAACGCACGGGCATCCTCGGTCCCAACGGCGCCGGGAAGTCGACGCTGCTCGGGCTCGTCGCCGGCACGCTCGAACCGACCGCGGGGCGGGTCAAACGCGGCAAGACCGTCAAGGTCGGCGTCCTCGATCAGCAGTTCGCCGATCTCGCCCGGATCGGCGGCAGGCGGGTGCGCGAGGTCCTCGCCGAGGCGAAGACGACGTTCACGATCGAGGGCAGGGACTTCACCCCGGCACAGCTGCTCGAGCGCTTGGGGTTCGCCACGGAGCACCTCTCGGCCCGAGTCGACGACCTCTCCGGGGGCCAGAAGCGACGTCTCCAGCTCCTCATGCTCCTGATGTCCGAACCCAATGTCATCATCCTCGACGAACCCAACAATTCGATGGGTTGTTCGTTCCGGACACCTCGATTCTACCGTCGTGGCAGGGCGACGTCACGCCCTGATACTCGACGTCGGGCCCGTGGGAGGCGGTCTGTCGTGCCGTGTCGCACCGTGCCGGTCGGGAGAGGTGGTCGCTGATGGCTACACCGCTGCTGGGGGCCGAAGGGCTGCACTTGGAGTACCCGACGCGGGTGGTCTTCGACTCGCTCTCGGTCGGGATCGAGGAGGGCGACCGGATCGGGATCGTCGGTCGCAACGGCGACGGCAAATCGAGCCTGCTGGGGATGCTCTCGGGGCAGATCGAGCCGCAGGCCGGCCGGGTCACCCGGCGCGGCGGCGTGCGGTTCGGCGTGCTCGGTCAGAGTGACGACCTCGATCCGGAGGCCACGGTCGGGTACTCGATCGTCGGCGACGCTCCGGAGCATGAGTGGGCCAGCGATGCCCGCATCCGCGACGTGATCGGCGGGCTGGTCTCGGACATCTCCTGGGATGCGGTGATCGGCCGGCTCAGCGGAGGTCAGCGGCGCCGCGTAGCCCTCGCCGCCTTGCTGGTGGGTGACTACGAGCTCATCGCGCTAGATGAGCCTACGAACCATCTTGATGTGGAGGGCATCGCTTGGCTGGCTGAGCACATGAAGCGACGCTGGCCCAAGAACAGCGGCGGGCTGCTGGTCATCACGCACGATCGCTGGTTCCTCGATGAGGTCTGCACCGAGACCTGGGAGGTGCACGACGGCACGGTCGAGCCGTTCGAGGGCGGCTATGCCGCGTACGTGCTCCAGCGGGTCGAGCGGGACCGGATGGCGGCGGCGGCCGAGAGCAAGCGGCAGAACCTCATGCGCAAGGAGCTGGCCTGGCTGCGGCGGGGTGCTCCGGCGCGGACGTCGAAGCCGAAGTTCCGGATCGACGCGGCCAACGAGCTGATCGCTGACGTGCCGCCGGTGCGCAACCCCATCGAGCTGCAGCGCGTCGCGGTGGCCCGGTTGGGCAAGCAGGTCGTGGATCTGGAAGACGTGAGCGTGACCTTCGGGGATCGGAAGGTTCTCGATGACGTGACCTGGCGGATCGCTCCAGGTGAGCGAACCGGCGTCCTCGGCGCGAACGGTGCGGGCAAGTCCACGCTGCTCGGGCTGATCTGCGGCACGCTGGAGCCGACCGAGGGCCGGGTCAAGCGGGGTAAGACGGTGCAGGTCGGTATCCTCGATCAGCAGTTCTCCCAGCTCGCTGATATCGGCGGTGACCGGGTGCGCGAGGTCCTGGCCCGCACCAAGACCACGTTCCAGATCGACGGCAAGGACCTCACCCCGGCGCAGCTGCTGGAACGGCTCGGCTTCGCCCGCGAACACCTCTCGGCACGGGTCGATGACCTCTCCGGCGGTCAGAAGCGGCGGCTGCAGCTGCTGATGCTGTTGCTCAGCGAGCCGAACCTGCTGCTTCTCGATGAGCCGACGAACGATGTTGATGCGGACATGCTCGCGGCGCTGGAGGACCTGCTGGACTCCTGGCCGGGCACGTTGATAGTGGTCTCGCACGACCGCTACCTGCTGGAGCGGGTCACGGATCAGCAGTACGCGATCCTCGATGGCGGGCTGCGGCATGTGCCGGGCGGGGTGGATGAGTACCTGCGGCTGCGAGCCGCGCAGGAGCAGCAGGCCGTGACACCGTCGCCGATGAGCGCCCAGGCCGCCGAACAGAAGACGTCGTCGTCTTCGTCTTCGGAGTTGTCGGGTGCGGAGCGCCGGGCGGTGCAGAAGGAGATCGGCGCGGTCGAGCGTCGGTTGGAGAAGCTGTCGGGAATTATCGACCGCATCCATCAGCGTCTCGCCGATCACGATCAGAGCGACTACGAGGGCCTGCAAGGCCATACTGATGAGCTTCGCCAAGCGGAGGATGAGGTCGCCGAACTCGAAGAGCGGTGGCTGGAGCTATCCGAGTCGATCACCTGATGGCTCCCTGCCGTCGAGCCTGCCGCATGAGTTCGCGCCTGCCGCTTCGTGAGCGGCAGGCGCGAATGCTGATGACGATGGTTGGGGGCCGGGATGCTCAGGCCTGCGGCGGTCCGTACTCGTTTCTTGTTTCGACGGGGGTGGGTTCTCGGTAGGTCTCGGGAACCTCGTCGGCGCGGCGACTGGCTCGTGATTCTCCGATCTCCTGCAAGGTGAGACGGATCAGCATCTCCGACAGCTTGTGCAGATCGGGTGGTTCGCGATGCACCGACCTGATAGAGAAATGTCGTTCGTCGTACCGACGCCGCGAGGTCTTCTTCACGTACTTGCCCATCGTGCACTCCTACGTCGAGACCGTCGGTTCGGCGATGGCGCGCGCCCGAGAGTTACGCTCGGTGTGCTCGTGCCACCGCACGCGGGCGAGCAGGATCAGGCTGACGGGGCCGATCCAGAGCATCTTGAGCGCTGACCAGATCGCGATGAGCACGATGATGTTGAGCCAGCCCGGCCCGCCGTCTCGGATGATGACGGTTAGCAGGCTCGCGGTGTAGAGGTATGGGATCGCGAGCAGCATTGCCGGGATGCCCCACTTGAGGCCGCGACGGGTGCGGACCTTGTCGAGCACGATATTGGTCGGCATCCATCGGCGCATGAAGGAGCGGATATGGATGCTGGCGAACCAGATGAGTCGGAACATGATGCCTCCAAGCACGTAACTGTGGTGAGGCAGTACGTGTGGAGTGTCCCGAAGGACGGCCCGAAAGGGGCCTACATGGTGAGGGGTGAAGCTGCCTCTGTGCTTCTCACTCTACGCCGCACGTACGACACGCGGTAGCCCCGCGGGCCGTGCTTGGTCGCCGGCGGCGCACCTTGCCGGTGACCGTCCGGGAAGGGGCACAGATCATGGGCAGGCTGGCAGAACAGGTAAGCGGCGAGCGGCAGGCGCGGATGATGCTGTCGATGATCGCCGAGCCCGACGACGCGATCACCGGCCGTATCCTGCACCGGGTTGGCGGGGTCGAGACGTTGCGGCTGCTCGAAGACGAGCAGGCTGCGGTGCCGGAGATGAACCGGGCTGACGCGATCGCCTGGCGCAACCGCGTCGCTCCAAGGATCGAGGACGGCATCCCCGCCCGTGTCGCGGACGCGGAACGAGCCGGCATGTCCACGCTCATCCCGACCGACGCGGACTGGCCGCACGCGTTCAACGACCTCGGCCCCCGTGCCCCGTACCTGCTGTGGATACGCGGGGCGACCTCGTTCCTTTCCGGCGCACTTGCTGATCGCGTCACGATCACCGGCGCCAGAGCCGCCAGCGAGTACGGCACGAATGTCGCCGCGCACCTCGCCGGCGACCTCGCCCAACAGGAGCGCACCATCGTCGCCGGCGGGGCCTATGGCATCGACGCCGCAGCCCACCGGGCGGCACTCGCCACCGGCGGGGGCACCATCGCGGTGCTGGCCGGCGGTGTCGATCGGCCCTACCCGCGCGGGAACGCGGACCTGCTGGATCGGATCGGGGATGTCGGGGCGCTGGTCAGCGAGGCTCCTCCTGGGGAGGCGCCGACGCGGTGGCGGTTCATGGCCCGCGCCCGTCTTCTCGGCACGCTCTCGGGAGTCACGGTGGTGCCGGAAGCGAGCTTCCGCTCGGGTTCCTTGCTCGTGCCGACCGAGGCGCACCGGCATAGCCGTGCTGTCGGTGCGGTGCCCGGCCCTGTCACGTCAGTGACCAGCGTGGGGCCGCACGAGCTCATCAAGCGCGGAGTCGCCCAGGTCGTCTCCGATACGGCAGATGTGACTGCGATGCTCGACTCGCTCGGCGATCCGGCGCGGCTCCTGAATCGGGAGACGCCGGGCCACCAGCTCGCCGCCCCGGCTTCCGGTCCGCCAGCACGGCCGGGGCCTCGCCTGTAGTCCGCCTCACGAAGCAGGCGGAGAGCTCACCACACTCATCAAGGAGAGGTACTCGGCCCATGAGCTGAGGGAGAGCGCACTCCAGCGTTTTTCATCTGACGCATTGGCGGCATGTTTCTGGGTGTTTCAGTTCGCAGCGAGAGCGTCGAGAGGGGCTACGGCCGCGTGGAACCGGTTGCCGACGAGTAGAACGACAATTTTCTTTCTAGCTCTGGAAAACACCACGTAGAGAAGTCGACTTGTCGTGGGAAACGGTTCCGACTCATAGCCCATGAAGTCTCCCTCCCGCAGTACGACGACGGTTGCGTCGGCCTCACGTCCCTTAGTCTGGTAGAGGTTCATCAGCTGGACCTCGCGCGGATTGAGCACCGAATCCGTGAGAGCCGCATAGCTCGCTTCACGAGCTTCCGCGCAGATCGCTGCAACCATCTGACGGTCATCGCGGGCGCTGCTCGTTCGTATGGCTCGTGCATGCATTACCGAGAGCAAGGTCGCCGCTTGTTGCCAGGCACCGGACTTCTGCGGTAGCCCGAGCGCATCATGCGCAGTAGCGGCTACCTCGATTGCCTCCCCAGCGGACGCGACATTGGAAAGACGCTCTCGAAGGGCGCTCAAGCGATCTTGCAAGGTCGTAGGACCTGAACCGTTTATCACCTGGTGCGCGATGGGAGGCGCCTGCCGTCCACGTTGCGCGCTCGTCAGGAACACGGCTACCGCTTCGAGAACGTTCTCCCAGGCGACATCTCCGGTATGGAATTGCACCATCGCGGTCTGGGCATCGAGGGCGGCGGCGAGTGCGTCGCTGAGACCAGCGACTTCATGCTCGATGCCGTCGGCTTCAAGCGCGTCTGAGAGAGCCGCGAGCATATCGTTGTGGTGCGTGAACACTGCCACGCCCATCTCTTCGGAGGTTAGGTCGCTAACGATCCGTGAGACTTGGCTGGTCTCGTCGGAGAGAGGTATCCCGTTTCGGATTACCAGCCTCTCGTCTTGGATTGCGTTTGTGATGGCTTCTGAGTCGAACAGGCGCTGGCGAATGGCGTTGGCGACGGCCGGGATGATCCCAGAGGGATCTCGGAAGGAGGTTTCTGGAAGCACGATGGTGTTATCTGCCCCTGCGGCCGAGCAGGCTTCGTGGATGCGCTCCACTCTGACGCCATCTTCGGCAAGGAATGTATAGATGCACTGATTCGGGTCACCGAGCAGTATCAACCTACTGTCTCGTGCTATTAGCTGAAGGAGATCTTGCTGCGCGTCGCCTGTGTCCTGAAACTCGTCAACGATCACGAGCCCCCATCGTGTGCGCAGGTGCTCTGCGACGGCGGGTGCGGCCTCAGCGATCTCAAGCGCGAGTGGGATGAGTTTGCTATATCCGATCTCGTGCTGAGCCACTCCGAGCTTCTCGCGAGCGGGACTGACGAGAACGGCGTCGCCGTGTCCGACGAGACTCCCGAATCTCCGAACTACGGAGAACGCAAGCGAGTGGAACGTCATGATGTCCACCTGGGGTCCGCGTCGGCCGAGAATTTCTCCTGCGCGCGAGGCTATGCGCGCCACTGAGGAGCGCGAGAATGAGAGGAACAGGACTCGGTCGTGGGGTTTGCTGTCCGCTACCCGTTCGAGATGAGCATGCGCTGCGGCGAGCGCGCTCGTCGTCTTTCCGACTCCCGCACCGCCGAGCACGACACTGAGCTCGGCCTGCGTCGAGACGACTTGCTCCTGTTCCGGGTTTCTTGGGGCGACGGTCATGACACATCTGGGATGTCGATGCGGCCGCGTGTATCGCTACAGATTGCTTCGATGACAGATCGCGCTATTGGTGGCTGTCGCGTCAGCGCGTGCGCCCAGACCGCCCCCAATCCCTGCTTCTTGATCACTTTCGTCGTGAGGAGGTGATCCGCGATGTCATCGTCACCGAGACTGGATGGCAGGGCGGGCATGCCGAAGTCTTCTAGGGTCTCGACCGTCTCTCGAAGCCGCTCTCCGGGTACGCCGCGGATAAGCGCGGCCTCCACGGCGGTGCGTGTGGGAAGCACGACGAGTTGTTCGACCATTCCTGCAAGGATTCCGACTGCTGGGTCTTCTTGTCCTGGTTTATCGTTGTCGACGATCGCTCGGACGTGGAATCCGAGCTTGAGGGAAATCTCGGCGATGGCAGGGAGTCGCGTGACGCCTCCATCCGACCCTGGCGGAGCGACGAGGCGGATGCCGTTAGCGGGCAGGCTGTGGTGCGGTTCATTCGTCTTTAGGAAAAGCCGCGAGGCAAGCGCGCCGTACCCTTCAACGTCGAGCGGTCCTTCTAGGAGGACAACGGTTCTCGCGCTCAGCGCCGCGAGAAGTTGCTCAAGGACCAGTCTCCGATTGACACGGCCGGCCTTGTCCGTAACCGCCGGGAGCTGATGCTGTCGTCTTTCGCCGTGGCTGACCGTAAGTCGGACGAGCTCGCCAGGGTCGAATGCTCGTACTACTTCGGGACGGCGCGTTGTGAGGATCGCTTGCCCTGCCGTTACATGGAGGAGCCGTGCCATGTGTTCGGAAGACGTCGCGCCGAGGCGGTCTCCGAAGTCATCACCGACGATGACGACACCAGATTGCGCATCTCGCGCGGCGGCGATGGCTTCAGCTGCCGAGAGTACGCTTTCGAGCGTAGAGCCCTGGGAACGGACTGGAAGAGCCCCGGCTGCCCCGATCGATATCGCTGGCTGAAGCGCTCTGAGGAGGGCAGACATGGAACCGTCATCGGCCAGGAAGCTTATGTCGGCGGAGTCTTGGATACCGAAGAGAGTCTGCGGACCAGAATCGATGACCTTATCGAGTGCGTCGGTGACCACGTCCGTCTCGGAGAACGACCCGGTAGCGGCATGGACAGCCGTGTCTAAATCGGTAAGGGCGCTGTCCAGTCCCGAAGGGTCAGTGTTCGCAAGGAGCGCTCTCAGAACCCCCTCTGCCCGTAGTTGGAGGGTCGGCGAGCTGTCGATGAACTGAACTGGCAGAGCTTCGCGCTCGATACGGCTTGCTCTCTTGAATACTCCGGCAGCGGGGTCACTCCGTGCCGGGTAATCAACCCAGTGCTCACCGGTGTCTGTATCGAGTTCATATCGTGCGCGGTAGCAAAGGCGTACGCCCAGAGCTGCGTTGCCTGCGTTGCGTGAAGTGGCGATCTCTCCGGTTTCTTGGTCGAATGTTTCCAAGTTTTCGCTGAGAAGGGTTTCGAGGTCATTTCCGAGGTCGAGCAGAGTTACCTCGACCTCTGTCAGGGACTCGTCATCGTCGTCAGCAGGTCGGTAGATATCGAGCGGGTTCACGCGGGAACGCGTGCTGCGGGGATCGAGGACGCGGCGTAGCGCCTCGACTGTGTCAGTGCGGCCGGCCTGCGGCTCACCTGCAAGCACCATGTTCTCTGGCACTACTAGTTCTGCATAGTGATAGCCGCGGAAGCGTTCGATACGGATGCGCGCGACCCTCATTGGCTTACTCCTTGCATGCTCCACGACGCACGCTGGCTGTTGGGCTTACAGCGGGACGATGAGCGTGAGTCGGTGGACCGTCTATTGTTCGGGGTCGGCGACCCCAGTACCCATCCTCCCATGAGTAGCGGACAGGACGAGCCGACGCAGCGTGACGAACCCTTGGCGCGTATGGCGAGAGGACCGCAACATGTGGTCCGCCGGGTACGCCGACGTGTCGGCGACGTTGCCCGCGACCTCACGGCCCCCTTCGCATGCTCGGCCCGATCTCAGTGCCGAGTCGTCTCGGACCCGACGCCCCACAGCCTCTAGGCTCGCACTATGGATCTCTTCGAATCAGCCCGGCTGCGCATCGCGCGCGCAGATCCGTGCGCGAGAGATGTCTGAAGCCTGGAACGACTATCTTGCGCCCCACCCGTTCGAGTTCCTCTTGCTCCGCACTTCCCCTACGCAGTATCTGGTTCGCCTTGAGCAGATCGAACCGGTGCCGCTTGAACTTCCCGCATTGTTCGGAGAATGGCTCTACAACTTACGTTCGGCTCTTGATCACGTTGTGTGGGCTTCAGCGGCACATGCGTCGGGATCGATCCCTCCGGCGGGCGAAGATGGTCTTCAGTACCCAATCTACGACACGGAGAAAGCGTGGAAACGCAATCTCTGGCGGCTCCGACCACTTCCGGAGCACCAGGTGGAGATGCTGCACACGATGCAGCCGTTCAACTCCGACCTGGATGCAAACTTTCTTGGGTGGATCAATCGGCTCGCGCGGATTGACCGCCATCGGCGTCTAGCGATGTGGACTGCCAGAGTCGCCGAAGCAGAGCCTGTCTTTCAAATCCCGAGTGGCGTCGCCCCGGCTTTGGAGTGGGGCCAGTGGGTGTTCCAGGAGGACGCTGCGATCTTGCTCGGGTGACGTTTCCCGACGCTGATTCCGCAGATGAGGTCTCGTATAATCCTCGCGTTGGTATCGACCCAGAAATTGCCGAGTGGGGCGCATCTGACTTCTGGAAGAGCATCCGCTTCTCGGAGCGCCTGAAGATGCTGATGGTCTTCGTCAACGCCGAGATCGATATCTACGACTACGATTGCACAGGAGCTCCTGCCGCCCGTAGCACTGTAACGAGCACCTTCGCTGACGAATCAGATCGTCGCAGAGAAGCGGGGCTTTTTCCAGCGATGGCGGCCCCCGAACCTGAGCCGCCGTCGTGGACAAGCGCAAGCAGCCCTCGGACCTCAAGTGTTGACCGTTTCATGGGACGCGATTTTCCAGCTCACGGCAACGGAACCGCCCGTTCCTGAAACTCCGCGTAGATGCAAGGTTCGCATGCCGCCGCTACTACAGCGTCGGCCCGAGACGCTGCGACTCACTGCGTCGGGCGCGTTCCTGCTCGGGCTGCTCGGCTTCGGCGAGCTTCTGCGCCCGGTTGAAAGCAGCGTGCGCGCGGGCGCGGTCGATCTTCTGCGCCGAGCCTTGCGGTGCCGGCCCGAGCGGAGTGTCGTCGCTGATCTGGTAGCGATCGCGGTAGGCCGCGATGGTCCGGGCATCACGCCGCCAGCGTGCCTGCTCCCGGTCACCGGACGGCGGGTCGCCGAGCGGCTGGGTCCAGGGCTCGCCGGTCTGGCGGGCGGTGTCGAGGATCGCGTCGGCGCGGGTCTCGATCAGCTCGCGGCGCTCGGTCAGCGCTTCGCGCATGTCTGCGGCGATCGGGCCTTGCGCGTGCGGGATGAGGCCGGCGATCAGCCGCGGGGTCTTTCTCGTGCGCCCCGATCCGGCTGGCTGGGTGGTGGCGCGGGCGAGGCGGTAGTGCATGACCTTGGCGATGTCGTCGGCGTCATCGAACCCGCGAGCGGCCACCAGGCGCGGGAACAGCGCGTCGACGTCGTGGTGGTTGGCCTCGGCGCGTCGCAGCTCGGCGGTCAGCGCTCCGAACGCGACCGACCCGATCGCGGCGTCGGCCTGCTCCTCGGTCAGGCCCGATTCGCGGATGAGGGCGGCCCAGCGGTCGTGTTGGGCGGCTGCGGCGATGGTCTCGTACTCGGCGGCGAGCTGGGCGATCGAGCCCCACTGGTCCTGCTCGGCGGTGATCGTCTCGTGCGCGGAGACCTCGGCCCCCGAATGCTGCAGCACCCCGAACAACACGCTCCGCCCGGTGGCTTCCTCGTTGTCCGAGGGGTGTGGTGCGGCGTGGTCGTCGGGTCGGTCGAGGACGACGTAGGCGCGATTAGATTCCTTGCCGCGGGTCATTGCGACATAGAAGTTCTCACGTGTCGAGGACGGCTCGATCAGAACGTGGGCGGTGTCGACGGTGATGCCCTGCGCCCGGTGCGCGGTGACCGCGTATCCCAGATCGACGTGCTCGGCCACGTAGTCGGCCGGCAGCACGATCGACCCGGTGCGGCGTCCGGGCTTGCGGATCGTGATCGACCCGTCATCGCGCACGTCGGTGATCTGCCACCGTTCGCCGTTGCGCACCCAGCCCCGGCCTGTGCCGGTGCGCAGGCGCCGGTCGTTGCGGCGGGTGATGATCGTGTCCCCGACCCCTGCGGACGTGCCTTCGGTCAGCGCGACCTCTCTGGTGGGGCGGATCGTGCCGTCCAGGATCAGGTCGGCGCGGGCGCGGGCGTTCAGTGCGGTTACGTCTTCGCGGGTCTCGGCGATCAGTACCGAGGCTCGTCCGGCGTCGCGGTCGGCACGCCAGGCGGTGTAGGCGGCGTCGATCATGTCCTCGGCATCACCGTCGCTGACGCGGCCGTGACCTGCGTAGGTGTCGATCACGCGGGTGCGGCCGTGGCGCAGATCGAGGGAGGCGGTCTTCTCCCACTCGTGGACGAAGCGGTGCACGTCCACGAGCTCGGGGGCGTCGTCGCGGTCGGCCACGAGCATCCCGAAGCTCCCGCCCGCGTCAACGGATTGGAGCTGCCCGTAGTCGCCGACCAGCAGCACCTTCGCGCCCGCTTCGGCTGTGAGGGCGGTGATGCGATCCAGCGACAGGGTGCCGGCAAGGGAAGCCTCGTCGATGATGACGAGCTGCCCGGCCTGGAACGTTTCCCCGTGGAGGAGATGGTTCTGCCACCACTTCGCCGTGTTCTCTGTCGCGATTCCGAGATCCTCGCCGAGGACCTCCGCGGCCACGGCAGAGGGAGCCAGGCCGACCACGGACCCGTGGCCGTGCTGCTTCTCCCATGCCCGACGCAATGCCGACATGGCGGTGGTCTTCCCGGCACCGGCCGGGCCGACCAGCACGTCGAGGACCCGGCCGGAGACTGCGATCTGGGTGAGCGCTGCGGCCTGGTCATCGCCGAGCAGGCGTCCTTCTCGGTCGGGCTTCGCGGTGATCTTCTCGACCGTCTCGACTTCGACCATCGGGCCGGTCAGGGTGCGGGAGCGTTCCAGGAGACGGTCTTCGGCATCCAGCAGCACCGTGGAGGAGAACACGGTCGAGTGGCGGGGCCGGAACACGCTGGTGCCGTCTGGGCGGCGGAACGCGGCCGGGCTGGTGGCGAGTTCGGGCGGGGTCAGCCGCAGCGAGGCTTGCTCGGCGGCATCGGCGATCATCCCCACGATCGCTTCCCGATCACTGGCGGTCGCGAATCGCCATGCCATTGACTGCCGGCTTGCCTCGGAGTGCAGGTTCCATCGCCGCCAGGTTGAGCGTTTCTCGCCGACGACCTCGACCACGGCCTGCCCGATCTCGGAGATCACCTCCAACGGCACATCATCAGCCCGCAACGGCCGCACCTGCTGCGCCTCCGCGAGGACATTGCCGGCCCAGCCGGTCGCGTCCTCATCCAGCAGACGGCGGCCCGTTCGCGCCAGCCGGCGGTCAGGTCGGCCAGGGAGTGGACCTGCTTCTCGGGCCGGGTGGCGAGGGTGGCCTGGGCACGCAGGCGCACGATCGTCCGCGCCGAGGGCCGGCGGCCGTGCTCGGCCGTGTAGGCGGCGATGAGCCGGTCGGTCTCGGCGTCGATATCGCGGGCGCGGGAGGAGAACTCCTCGATCAGTTCCTCGCTGACTCCGGTGATCTCCCACGCCGGATTGCGGTCCCGGCCCCGATCCCGCGCCTCCCACTCCACGCCGAGCGTGCCGGTGAGGCGGTCGGCCAGTACCGCGTTGTAATGCTCCGAGAGCGCGACGACCGCCGCGTGCATCGGGCGGCCGTCCAGCGACCGCCAGCGTCCGTCCAACGCGGTCTGGACCTTGTTGGAGATCACGACGTGGGTGTGCAACTGGGGGTCCCCGGAGCGGCTGTCGTAGTGATCGAAGGCCGTGGCGATCAGCCCGGTCACGTCGACCTGTGCGACCGCGCCATCGGCGGCGGTGTAGCCGGTGCGGGTCGCGGCGATCTCGCGCTCCATGAAGTCCACGACCTCGGCGATCGCGTCGTGATGCGACTGGGCGATCAGGGCCTGCGTGCCGGCGTCGGCCACTCCCCACAACACCGAGACGGACTTCGGCACCGAGAACGTGTAGTCGAACCCCGCGACCGCACGGCGGTTGCCCCGCTCGATCTCCTCGGCCTCGATCTGGCCGATCTGCTCGGCACGCTCACCCATCCCCAGGCCGGGGTCGAGGTCGGCGACGCGCTTCTCGATCCGGTCCGCGACCGAGACGTACCTTGGGAAGGCCCGCCCGAGCGGGTCGCCGCTGACGGGGTCGCGGCCCATCCCGATCAGCAACTGCAACTGCGACTCCGAGACCTCATCACCGAGGACGATCTGCCCGTCGCCGAAACCGTGCAGAGCCGACCCCATCCAAGTGCCCGGTGGTGTTCCCTCCTCCGTGTAATACCTCGTCAGCGGGGTCGAGAGGGAGCGGTCGCCATCGGCGGCAGCGATCGTGCGCAGCAGGTACTTGTACCCGTCGCCCGCGCTCATCACCCGCATCGAGACCGTCATGCAGACCAGGTGGACAGACTCACCACGACCGCCGGCGTGAGCTCGAAAACTGGCAGCGACGATTCGCTACAGGGCCGCCCGTCGTCGGACGGGCCGCGCCGCCGGGAAGCCTGCACAGTGGGCTCGGAGGTCGAGCGGAAGGGGTTCGGGAGTTGCCGGCGTGTTGTGCCGGGGTTGCGCAACTGGTCGATCTCGCGCTGTTGCGCCCGGAGCTGCGTGTGGAGGGCTTCCTGCCTCGTGCGCAACTCGGTGAGCTGCTCGCTAATCTTCGCGTTGGCCTCGGTCAGATAGTGCATGATCGCGGCCTCGTATCGCTCGGGGTCAGAGGGTTGCAGCTCCGCGTTCACCGCAACGAACTCAGCGGGAGCGAGCGATCCGTCCGCGGCGGCCTCGCTCATGCGACGGGATGCCATGCGGGAGAACATCGCCGTGCGTGCGGCCCAAGGCGGGAGCTCTCCACCGTAGATGTCTCCGAAGGCTTCCTGGATGAGTTGGATCGTCTCCGGAGTGAGAAGCACCGGGTTCTCGCTCTCGATGGCGGAAGCCAGCGCCACGCAGTTCTTAGCAACAGCGTGGTGCGAGGCAGTTCTGTCCTTGATCTCCTGCGTGAGGTTCGGGGGCTCCAGCTCGTGCGGCTTCTGCTCCGTGAACGTGTTCCAGAGGTCGATTCCCGTGCGCTCGCGGTAGGCGCCGTAGCGACGTAGATCGTCAGCGATCTTGCCTCGCTCAGCCTCCGAGATCGCGAGCTCCACCCGTTCCGCCATGACCTGTCTCCTATCCGTTCGCTCGGCCCGCCGCTGTGCCTGTCGATCTCCAGGTGACCGTGCGATCCCGCAGCCGCGAAACCTTGTCAACCTGGGTTGACCACGATCTGCAAGAGGTGTGATGGCTCAGGAGGGGGCTGGGATCGGACTCGGGAGACCACAGCCGTGAGGTGCGACCTCAGGCGCTGATTGGCGTGCTCGCGGGACTTCTGATGGGAGCTCTGCGGAGGCCGGGGCAGATGGTCACGGGGTGGTGCACCTGGCAGGTGTTCTCCCTGGTGTCGGGCTCTGATCGGGTCTGGTTCCAGGGTTCCACGGACCCTGCCGGAGCCTTATGCACGCCACTTCCTCGCCCCCGATGCCGAGCCCTCGGATCGGTTCGCTGTTCTCCGGATACGGCGGTCTCGATCTGACCGTCGAACACGCCACTGGTAGGCAGACGGTCTGGTTCTCTGAGCTCAACACCGCCGTCACGGGCGTGTTCTCCCACCACTGGCCGACTGCCCCGAACCTCGGCGATATCTCTACCATCGACTGGGCCACAGTGCCGCCGGTAGACGTCCTCTGCGGCGGCTTCCCGTGCCAGGACATCTCGACCGTCGGCAGAGGCGCCGGCCTCGCACCCGGCACCCGTTCCGGGCTCTAGTCGTACATGGCGACCGCGATCGAGGCGTTGCAACCCCGGCTCGTGGTGATCGAGAACGTCCGCGGGTTGCTGTCTGCAACCGCTACCCGCCCCGCAACGAAAGGCCAACGTGATGACGACCGCAACCCCGACGACGCAACCTCCGACCCCGCGAGTGCCGTACGCAACCTGGAACCCGAACCGTGGATGCTGGGAGACGACGCAGCTCGACCTCTTCGGGCGCTCGGAGCGGTACTGGGCGATCTGGCCGAGCTCGGGATGGATGCGCGCTGGATCGGCCTACCGGCATCACTGGCCGGTGCACCGCATCACCGGTTCCGCATCTTCATCACCGCCTATCGCCAAGATTCTGTTCCGGACGCCTCTGGCCTCGGACTCCTCGCGCGGTGGCGAGACGCTGGATCAGGTGCGGGCGCGTCGGGGAACCATCGCGCTGAGTCACCAGGTCATCGACCTGGCCTTGCACGGACCAGCTGGCTCACCGGACAGGCCCGGCGAGTCGGAGACGCTGTTCGCGCTCGTGGAGAACATCTTCATCGCTGGGGGCGATACGCCGACGCGATCGCCCGATGGGAACACATCACCGCACGCCCAGCCCCTGCGCCCGCGATCCTGAACGAGGACAAGGGGCCGCGACCGGCGCCCGAGTTCGTGGAATGGCTCATCGGCCTGCCCGCGGGCTGGGTTACCGACCCCGCCCACGGGCTGACCGCGAATCAGCAGAACACGGCCCTTGGCAACGGTGTCCTCCTGCTCCAGGCATTCCTCGCGATGGACGCAATGTCGTGACGACCCGGGGCGTCGCGGTGTCGAGCCGTACCGCCAAGATCACGGGATCGGTGCTCGTGCGGCCGCCAGCGCATGCCTGCGGGTGATAGGCAACCACACGATCTCCACCGAACCCGCTCACTTGCCTGGCATATTTTCAGGTCAGTTGCAGCGTGGTGATGCAGGTCGCATCATCTTCGGTCATCGTTGAAATGGTCGCGCTGCCCGTCTGACCCTCGTGCTCGATCGTCAGCGTTGCCTCGATGCCGCGGGGCGCCCAGATGCCGACGAACCCGTTGTCGTAGGTCTGCCGCACTTCGTCGAGGAGCACGTCTCCGTCTTCGCTGGTGAGGGTGACCTGGACTTTCGTGTTGGCGAGTTCGCCGAGGCAGGTGGTCAGGCTGTGGAAGTAGCAGTCATGGGTCTGTTCCCGGTAGGGAGCAACTGAGATGTACACCTCGTCTTCGGGCATCGGCAGCTGTGTCTCGCGCTCCTGGTCGTCGGTGAGCACGAGCGCATCAGGCTGCACGGATGCGATCAGATCAGCGGGTCGGTCGGCGACGGGCATCGTGTCGAGCCGTTCGATGACCGCCGGGGTATCGAGACCTGCCAGATCGTGAGCTGCCAGGAAGTCGCTGTCGACGGCATGACTGTTGGTCGAGGGCGACGCGGGTTCGGGCGAGGACGCGGCGGCACATCCGGCGAGAACGAGGGTGGCGGCGAGCGTCGCGGTGGCGGCGACGATCACCTTCCCCCGCCGGGGCGTGGTGGGGTGAGACAATGGTGTGATCCTTCAAGAGTGTCGGATGGGTCGGTGCCGGACGATCTCGCCGCGGCAGACCCGGATGGTCGATCAGAGGGTGGCCAGGAGGTCCTGCATCTGTTGGATCTCGGTGGTCTGCGCGTCGATGATGGTCTGCGCGAGCTCGATGGCATCGGGGTTGCTGCCGTCATCGACCTGCGTCTGGGCCATCTCGACCGCTCCCTCGTGGTGGGCGATCATCTGCTCCAGGAACAGGCGCGATGCCTCGGGGCCGTCGGCCGATTCGAGGGCGGCCAGGTCGTCCTCGGTCATCATGCCGTCGCCGTGGTCCATGCCGTCCATCTGCTGCTCCTCGGGGTCGACGCCCCAGTCGTCCAGCCAGCCCTGGAGCTGTTCGATCTCAGGTCCCTGGGCGGCCTTGATCGCCTCGGCCAGTTCGACCACCTCGGGGTTGACATCCTCCTTGGCGAGGACGATGTCGCTCATCTCGATGGCCTGTTCGTGGTGGACGATCATCATCGAGGCGAACATCACGTCCGCGTCGTTGACGTCGGCTGCCTGTTCGGTGGAGCCGTGGTCCATGCCCGGCATCGAGTCCTCGTCGTCGCTTCCGGCCGAGCATCCAGCCAGGGTCAGCGCAGCGGTGAGGGCGAGTGCGGCGGTCGCCGCGGTACGAAACTTCATAGGTGTTCTCCAATATCAACGGTCGCTTCGGTGGCGCGGCATCCGAGAGGGCACCGCGTGAATGAGGAAGGGGAACCGTCGGCGCTGGTGCGCGTCAGGTTCGCCGCCCCATCACGTGCGACTGATGCAGAGAACGTGCAGCGACGGCGCCCGAGGCAGCAGCCGGTCGATGGAACGCGCCACGAGCAACGGCCGGGGTGCGGTGTGCATCCATCCGGGCAGAAGTCGAGGCGGCACCAGGATGAGAAGGACGAGCAGTAGTGCGAGCACGCACGCCATCGCCATGCCCAGATGGGTGCCGGCCCCGCAGTCCGCACACGTACCACCGAGGTCACTGGCCGTTCCGCCGGACTCATGCGTGCCTGCCGCGCCGTGATGAGCGCCCACGGCGTCGCTTGTGGAGACCGAGATCACGGCGGGCGCGTGGGCTGCCGCGGTGCCATGCAGGTTCAACGTATGCATGGCCAGCAGCCCGATGACGACCGCTGCCACCAGCAGCCCTCCGAGCACGACGCGCCGGAGGAAGCCCTGAAGACCTTTCCTGGATCGCCTTGCCGCCGTCACCGCCATACGCCGCAGTTTACCGGCCCCCGATGTGCGTCCGCCGACGGCGGGAGTGATCAGCTCGGCCGAGGGCGACTGACTCCGTGTCCCTCCGAGCAGCTCTTTGCTCTGCCAGACGCAGACTGACGGGAATACCCCTAGGGGGTATTAGGTTGATGGTGGAGAGTTTCCACGAAGGTCAGGAGAGCCCCATGCGTTTGTTCGCGATCCGCGACTTCCGTTACCTGTTCAGTGCGCAGATCATCGCCCTGTTCGGGACGGGGTTGGCGACCGTCGCGCTCGGTCTGCTCGCTTACGAGCTCGCGGGCCCGAGCGCGGGGGCCGTGCTTGCGACGGCGCTGACGATCAAGATGGTCATGTACGTCGTGATCGCGCCGCTGGCGGCCGCCTATGCCGACCGGCTCCCAAGGCGGATGTTTCTGACCCTGCTCGACGTGGTGCGCGCGGCCGTGGTGCTCGCGCTGCCGTTCGTTACGGAAATCTGGCAGATCTACGTTCTCATCGGGGTGCTGCAGGCGGCTTCTGCGGCATTCACGCCGACGTTCCAGGCGGTCATCCCCGATATCGTGTCAGAGGAGTCCGATTACACACGGGCGCTGTCCGCGTCGCAGGTGGCTTACACGATGGAGAGCCTGCTCAGCCCGGTGCTCGCGGCGGTCGCTCTGACGTTCATGACGTTCAACTGGTTGTTCGTCGGCACGTCGGTGGGCTTCGTGATCTCCGCCGTCCTGGTGCTCTCCACTCGCATCCCCAACGCGGCACCGAGCGGGCAGACGGGTGCGTGGAACCGGGTCACGTCGGGCGTGAAAGTCTTCTTCGCGACTCCTCGCCTGCGCGGCGTCATGGCGCTGAACGTGGTGGTCGCCGCAGCCGGATCGATCGTGGTGGTCAATACGGTCAACTACGTCCGCGATCAACTGGACGGCACGCAGGCCGATGTTGCTTGGATGCTCGCAGCCTCCGGCGGCGGCACACTGCTGGTCGCTCTGCTCCTGCCACGCGTGCTCGATCGGGTCACCGAGCGGGTCGTGATGATGACGGGTGCCGCAGTTCTGCTTGCCGGCGTGCTGGCGGCCGTCGCGATGACCGCCATCCAGGCGGCCTCATGGATGATCACGGCCTCGATCTGGGTGGTCATCGGCGGCGGGATGGCCTTGATCGTCACTCCCACCGGACGTGTCATTCGCGGTTCGGTCGCGAAGAGCGAGCTCCCGGCGGCCTTCGCGGCACAGTTCTCGCTGTCTCACCTGGCCTGGCTCGTCACCTACCCGATTGCCGGATGGGTCGGCACCGCGTCCGGGTTCACTCTCGCCTGGTCGATTCTTGCCGCTCTCGCCGTCTTCGGCGCCATCGCGGCGCAGATGCTCTGGCCCCGCGAGAAGAGAACCGAGACCATCGTCGCCGGCACGGACGCAGAAACGGCGACGGGCGGTCTGGCGCTCCGTGAGGAGACCGAAGCCGCCGAAGGCACCCTCGCGGCATCCCAGTGCTCCTGCATACGCACCGCATGAGCGCGCAGGCGGCGGGTGGAACGAATGGTTCCGCTCGCCGGCGCGTCGTGTTCGCCGAGGCGCCCGGCGATCCAGCCTGTCGATCAGGAGCGAGGCGGCGCCGGCTGGTGCAGCCGAGGCATCCACTCGCGGACGAGGCTGGCGGCGTCGATCCCCGTGAGTGCGACGGGGATATCTCCGAGATAGTGGACAGTGAGCAGCGGGTCGGTGGAGACGACTCGCGTGCTGGTCCCCAAAGCGGGATGCCCCGCTCCGACGAGTGTGTGTCCGTGGACGCGTGCGGAGAACGGCGAAGACGGCAGGTAGATGCCGGGATCATCGCCAAGCCCGAGGTCGTGCAGCAGGGTCCTGGCCGCATGGGCGCCCTGGGCGACCGAATCGTCCCAGTGATCGATCCGGTACGAGCTGTGGCCGGGATAGTGGTGCACGGCGACGCCGCCGGCGGCGTAAATCCGCTGGCGTGGGGCGTGCAAGGAGCGCAGATGGTCATCGACGGGGATGCCGTCCGGTCCCGTCCAGGGCGCAGGGGCCGCCGGCATGGTGCCGTGGGCGACGATCGCCAGGTCTCCGTCGACTCGCGGGCCGTCATTGAGGACGACGGTGATGCGGTCGGCGTGGCTACGAATCGCGGTCAGCGTGCGTCCGAGGTAGGCGGCATGCTGAGGCAGATGCAGGTCGAGCAGCCTTCTGGCCGTCTCCTCGCCGAGGGCGCGGGCACCGGGCAGCAGTGCTCGCGTGATCAATGCGACATCGTGGCCGGAGTCGGTGAGGAGGGAGGCGGTCTCCGAAGCGACGAGGCCGCCACCGAGGATCAGCACACGGGCAGGGTGCGTGGACGCGAGCAGGTCGCGGACCCGGATGGCATCGGCGATCGAGTGCAGCGTGCTGAGTTGCCCTGTCCTGCGGGAGTGGTCTCGTCCAAGGATGGTCTCGCCGAGGGCGCGGGGGCGGCTACCGCTGGCGATGATGAGGGCGTCATAAGTGTGCGTCTGCCCGGAGTCGAGGTGAACTTCTCGGCTCCGGGGGTCGATGGCGCGCACTGTATCGCCGATGGTCTCCACGCCTGTGGGTGGCAGAGCGGTCTGGTGGGGTTCGAGCAGGCCGATGGCCACGCCCTTGTTCACGAGCGTCCGATTGGACGGCTGTTCGCCGCTGCGGGCGAAGAGATCGACGTCGATGCCGGCACCTGAAGCGTGCAAGGTCTTCGCGGCGGATGTTCCCGCCGCGCCAGCGCCGATGATCCCGACTTTCATCGCGTTCCTCCCTCGGGGGCGACCTCGGTGAAAGCCGGCAGCAGGATCGCGTCGATGAACCATGGCGCATCGTCGGGGTCGATCCGGCCCGTGCGCACCTCCTCGGCCGCGCCGTTGAGAACGACGTGCGTGGTGGTCAGCAGCCAGGACACCGGCAGGTCGGTGCGGAAGGCGCCTTCGCGCTGTCCACGCAGCAGCAGCCCGCGCATGCGCGCCTCGGCCTTCTCGTGCAGTTCGCGAATGCGGGCGGCGGAGAGTTCCTTCTGCGCTGTGGCGAGCAGGGCACGGGACTGGTCGACGAACATCCAGCTGGATGCAACCAAGCGCTGGAAGGCCGCACGCGGGTCGCCATCAAGAGGTATCTGACTGAGCACGTCCTCGGCACGTTCCAGGCTGTCCACCAGTGCGGCCTCGATGAGCTCGGCGCGAGTCTGGAAGTGCCCGTAGAGCGTCACCCGGCCCACTCCGGCTTCAGCGGCGATGTCGGCGACAGAAGCGTCGGGGTTCTTGCGGATCGCGGTCACTGTCGCGGCCAGAATCTTCGCCCGGTTGCGCTGCGCGTCGGCGCGCTGGTTGGCCGCGCGGTTCGCTGTCGCCGGGGCGCTCCGAGCACCGCCGGCCGGCTTGGCCTTCTTCGTCGGCATGCTCCACCTCTCAACTCGTACTGGAATGTATGAGATAGTGTAGCTGTTACAACCTGTACACCAATGACCGAGTTACGGTGTCGTCGCCCGATCCGGCGGCGGGACTAAGGAGAGGAGACACGGCGATGAACACGACACGCACGATCACAGGGGGCGTGACATGAGCGATGCGAGCACACCTGCCCCCAAGGCAGGGGCAAAGCAGTGGTGGGGCCTGGCGATCCTGGTGATCCCCTCAACTCTGCTGTTCATGATGCTGACCATCCTGTTCCTGGCCGCCCCGAACCTCGCCGCGGACTTGAACCCGACGAGCACGCAGCTGCTGTGGATTCTCGACATCTACGGCTTCGTCATGGCCGGCTTCCTGGTCGCGATGGGCGTACTCGGCGACCGAGTGGGCAAGCGGCTGCTGATGGTCATCGGTGCGATTCTGTTCGCCGCGGTCTCCGTCGCCGCCTCACTGACCACGATCCCCGAGCTGATGATCGTCTGGCGAGCCGTCCTCGGACTGGCAGCGGCGATGATGGTGCCCGCAACGATCGGCCTGATCTTCGTGCTCTTCGCCGACGCGAAGCAGCGCGGAGTCGCGATCGGCGTCTGGGCCGGTGGCATCTCCGCGGGCGTGGCCCTCGGCCCGCTGCTCAGCGGCCTGCTCTTGGAGAGCTTCGGCTGGCAGGCAACCTTCCTGGTGGCGGTGCCGATCATGGCCCTCGTCGCCATCGGCGCCCCAATCCTCGTGCCCGAGCACCGCGATCCGTCGGCGAAGATCGACCTGTTCAGCGCCTTGTTGCTGGTCGGCGGGCTGCTCACGATCATCTACGGCATCAAGCGCTTCGCCGCCCAGGAACCTGCACTGCCCTCGATCGGCCTGCTCCTCGGGGGCGCGTTGATCGGGCTGTGGTTCGTGATCCGGCAGCTGCGAGCCGAGAAGCCCCTGCTGGATGTGCGCCTGTTCGCCAACCGCACCGTCTCCGGGGCGTTGGCGGTGTTCCTGCTGTCGGCGGCGGCGCTGGGTGGCGTGTACTCGCTGTTCACCCAGTATCTCCAGCATGTGCAGGGCCTCTCGCCGCTCCAGGCCGGGTTGGCGATCCTGCCCGCCGCGGCGGTACTGATCGTCGTCTCCACGCTCTCCCCGGTGCTCGCGCGGAGGTTCCGCCCGGGAAACGTGATCGCGATCGGCCTGCTCACCCAGGTCGTCGGCTACATCCTGTTCGCCCAGCTCGACGCTGGAACCGGCCTCGCGCTAGTGATCGCGAGTTTCGTCATCACCTACCCCGGCGTCGCGCCCTCGATGGCACTGACGACCGACCTCGTGGTGAGTTCGGTGCCACCGGAGAAGACGGGCGGCGCCTCGGGGCTCGCGACCACCGCGAACGACCTGGGCATCTCGCTCGGTGTCGCCGTCATTGGCAGCGTCGGAATCGCCACCTACCGGGGTCGCATCGACGGAAATCTGCCTGAGGGCCTCTCCCCGGAGGCTACGGCCGCCGCCTCGGACAGCATCGACGGCGCGCTCGCGGCCGCGGCCAATCTCCCGGGCGCGCTGGGCGAGCAACTGGTGAGCGCCGCGCAGGCAGCCTTCACGGGCGGAATGAACATGGCGGCCGTCGCCTCGGCCGTCATCGCCGGCGTGGCCGCGATCATCGCCGCGACCCGCCTGCGCCACATCCGCCCTACCGGCGAGGCGCAGCAGTTCACCGAAGAAGTTCACACCAACTAGGAATACCCCTAGGGGGTATTGTGTTGGAGAAGTCATACCCGAGTGAAGGAGTTGGAATCATGACCACGACGACCGAGTACCAGGTGACCGGGATGAGCTGCGGGCACTGCGAGACCGCGATCCGCAGCGAGGTGTCCGAGATCCCCGGTGTGACCGGCATCGAGGTCAGCGCCCAGACCGGGCGGCTGGCTGTGACCAGCGATCAGCCGGTGGACGACGCCGCGGTGATCGCGGCGGTCGATGAGGCCGGCTACGCAGCCGTCAGGAGCTGAGATGAAGGCACCTGCACGGCTGGGCCTGTACGGGCTGGTCCTCGTGGCCGTGTTCGCCGTGGCTGGATTCACGGCGAACGCGGTCGTCCCCGAGGAGACCGTGCAGAGCTGGGCAGAAGACACCGCAGACACCACGCACCACGAGGAAGGAGACGCCATGAACGGCGACGAGCATGAAGGACACAATGCCGGCGCATCGTCGCTGGGCTTGGGCCTCGCTCAGGATGGCTACCAGCTCACCGCGGTAACGGCACCGACCGCCACAGGAACTGAGGGCGAGCTGGCGCTGACTATCACGGATCCGATGGCAACCCGGTCACCGACTTCGAGCTGGAGCACGAGAAGGAGTTGCACCTGATCGCCGTCCGGGCTGACGGGCAGCACTTCCGACACGTCCACCCCGAGATGGACGACGATGGCACTTGGACGATCCCCTGGCAGTGGGAGGCCGCGGGCTCGTACCGAGTCTTCGCGGACTTTGTTCCGGCCGACACCGGGGAGGGCATCACGCTCTCGACCTCGGTGCAGGTGGCTGGCGACTACGAGCCTGCACCGGCGACCGGGCCGGTCACCGAGACCACCGTCGACGGTTTCGACGTTGCAGTGAAGGGGGATCTCATCGCCGGCTCCGCGTCGGAGCTGACGATCACCGTCACCCGTGATGGCGAGCCGGTCACCGCGCTGGAGCCGTACCTGGGCGCGTTCGGGCACCTGGTCGCCCTCCGCGATGGCGATCTCGCCTACCTGCACGTCCACCCGCACGGCGACGCGCCCGAGGTCGGCGATACCTCGGGTCCGGAGATCGTGTTCGAGACGACCGCTCCGACGCCCGGTCGGTACCTGCTGTTCCTGGACTTCCAAATCGACGGCGAAGTTCGCACTGCACCGCTGGTGATTGACACGACCACCGGTGTGGGCGACAACGGCACCGGACATTCCGAAGGCGAACACTTCGATACCGAATCGAGCACAGGGGAAGAGCATGAGGAAGGAGCAGGCCATGGCCACTGACCAGACCACTGGCACCGGTGTCGCCGGGATCGAGTTGCAGATCGGTGGCATGACCTGCGCTTCGTGCGCGAACCGAATCGAGAAGAAGCTCAACAAGCTCGACGGCGTGACCGCGAGCGTGAACTACGCGACCGAGAAGGCCAGCGTCACCGGCACCGACCTCGACGCCGACGCCCTGATCGCCGAGGTCGAGAAGACCGGCTACACCGCCGCGCTCCCAAAGCCTGCGAAGGGCTCGACCTCCGATGAGGGCGAGGAGGGCGAATCCGTTGAAGACGCCGAGCTGCGCACCCTGCGGCAGCGGCTGATCGGCTCCGCGGTGCTGGCGGTGCCGGTCATCGCGATGGCGATGATCCCGGCGCTGCAGTTCGACTACTGGGGCTTCGCCTCCCTCGCCCTCGCCGCCCCCGTGGTGGTGTGGGCGGGCTGGCCGTTCCACAAGGCGGCCTGGATGAACCTCCGTCACGGGGCGGCGACGATGGACACCCTCATCTCCGTGGGCACCACGGCGGCGATGATCTGGTCGATCGTCGCGCTGTTCTTCGGCACGGCCGGTGACCGCGGCGTGGTTCACCCCTTTGAGTTCACCATCTCCCGTTCCGACGGGCTCGGGCACATCTATCTCGAAGTCGCCGCCGGGGTGATCACGTTCATCCTGCTCGGCCGCTACTTCGAGAAGCGCTCCAAGCGGCGCGCCGGAGCCGCCCTGCGTGCCTTACTAGAACTCGGCGCGAAGGAAGTCTCCCTCCTTCGCGACGGGCAGGAGCAGCGCGTCTCCATCGAGGAGCTGACGGTCGGGGATGAGTTCGTGGTCCGGCCGGGCGAGAAAATCGCTACTGACGGCACGATCACCTCGGGCAGCTCTGCGATCGACGCTTCCATGCTCACCGGCGAATCCGTGCCCGTGGAAGTGGGTGAGGGCGATGCCGTCACCGGCGCGACCGTCAACGCCGGAGGACGACTGGTCGTGAAGGCAACCCGCGTCGGTTCGGACACCCAGTTGGCGCAGATGGCGAAGATGGTCGAGGATGCCCAGTCGGGTAAGGCAGAGATTCAGCGCCTGGCTGACCGCGTTTCCGGTGTCTTTGTTCCCATCGCCATTGCGGTTGCTGTTGCCGCCCTTGGCGCGTGGATCGGGGCCGGGTTCCCGCTGTCGGCCGGCTTCACGGCCGCCGTCGCGGTGCTGATCATCGCCTGCCCCTGCGCGCTCGGGCTCGCGACGCCGACGGCGCTGCTGGTGGGCACCGGACGAGGTGCGCAGATGGGTGTGCTCATCAAGGGCCCCGAAACCCTGGAATCGACCCGCAAGGTCGACACGATCGTGCTGGACAAGACCGGCACGGTCACCACCGGCAAGATGACGCTGACTGACGTGATCACCGCCGACGGCGTGGACAGGGCCGAGCTGCTGCGCATCGCGGGCGGACTGGAGGACTACTCCGAGCACCCCATCGCACAGGCCATCGCCGCCGGCGCCACGTCCGAGGTCGGAGACCTGCCCGCCCCCGAATCGTTCGAGAACATCGAGGGCAAGGGCGTGCAGGGCGTCATCGGCGGCCACGCCGTCGTCGCCGGACGTGTGTCCCTGCTGGCGGACTGGTCGATCCACCTCGATGACCGCCTCCGGACCGCGAAGCAGGCGGCCGAGTCCGAGGGCAAGACCGCAATCGCGGTCGGCTGGGACGGACAGGCTCGAGGTGTGCTGGTGGTCTCCGATCAGATCAAGCCCACCAGCTCGCAGGCGATCGCCCAGTTCAAGGAGCTCGGCCTGACCCCGGTGCTGCTGACCGGCGACAACCAGGCGGTGGCCGAGCAAGTTGCCGCCGAGGTCGGCATCGACCAGGTGATCGCCGAGGTGCTGCCCAAGGACAAGGTCGATGTCGTCGCCCGATTGCAGGGTGAGGGCAAGGTCGTAGCGATGGTCGGCGATGGCGTCAACGACGCCCCCGCCCTCGCGCAGGCCGACCTCGGTCTGGCCATGGGCACCGGCACGGACGTCGCGATCGAGGCCGCCGACATCACCCTGGTACGCGGCGACCTGCGCGCCGCGGCCGACGCGATCCGGCTCGCCCGGCGCACCCTACGAACGATCAAGACGAACCTGTTCTGGGCCTTCGCCTACAACACCGCCGCGATCCCGCTCGCCGCCTTCGGGCTGCTCAACCCCATGCTCGCCGGCGCCGCGATGGCCCTGTCGTCCGTGTTCGTCGTGTCCAACAGCCTGCGGCTGCGGACCTTCAAGGCCCGCGCGGACGACACCAGCGCTCCGGCACCCGCCGGACCGGCACCGGCCCGCGAGCCGGAGAACGCCTGACCCATCCGACATCGACACAACACGAAAGGAAGCACGATGACTGCACACGAGAACCTGAACCTGACCGACACGTCCTCCAGCGGTGGGAGCTGCTGCGGACACACACCCAGTGCGGAGGCCATCGCTCAGACTCCGGCCGATGAGATGACCGAATGCAAGGTGATGGCCGGCACCCCCGTCGTCAAGGCGCAGGCGGAGGAAGCCGGTCTCTACCGCGACTACCAGGGCCAGCGGTACTGGTTCTGCTGCGCCGCCTGCGGACCCCTGTTCGACGCTGACCCCGACCGCTACGCGAACGCCGCCTGACGGCATCTGGTTCCGCGCTCCCGACGAGCGGACGTGCACGGGAGCGCGGAACCTTCGCCCCGGTCTCGCATCTGGGCTGGGGTGACGAACAAAGGAGACGAGACCATGAGCAACGATCCCTCGACACGATCGCACGCCCACCCTGAGCACGTGGACGTTCAGCACGCGCACCACGACGAGCCGAGCACCCACGCCGGTCACCTCTCGCACGACCACCACCAGGGTCACGGCGAGGCTTCCGGCCGCCACCACGACGATGCCCACGCCCACCACGAGGGTCACGGCGGACATGATCATGGGCATGCCGGACACGGAGATCACGTGGGGCAGTTCCGGCGCTTGTTCTGGATCATGCTCATTCTCGCCGTCCCAGTCGTGGCGTTCAACGACATGTTCGCCCACCTCATCGGCTACAACCTGCCCGAAGCCGCGTGGGTTTCGTGGGTGTCGCCTGTGCTGGGCACGGTCGTCTACTTCTGGGGCGGCTGGCCCTTCCTGACGGGCGGGCTGAGCGAGATCCGCTCCCGCAAACCGGGGATGATGCTGCTGATCGCGCTGGCGATCACTGTCGCGTTCCTCGCGTCCTGGGGTGCGAGCCTGGGCATCCTGCACCACGAACTGAACTTCTGGTGGGAGCTGGCGCTGCTGGTGGTCATCATGCTGCTGGGCCACTGGATCGAGATGCGCTCGCTCGCCCAGACCACCTCCGCGCTGGACTCCCTGGCCGCGCTACTGCCCGACGAAGCCGAGAAAATCGACGGCGACGACGTAGTAAAGGTCGCTCCTGCTGAACTGGCCGTCGGCGATGTGGTCATCGTCCGTCCCGGTTCCTCGGTACCCGCCGATGGAAAGATCGTCGACGGGTCGGCATCGATGGACGAGTCGATGGTCACCGGGGAGTCGAAGACGGTGCGCCGGGAGACCGGCGATCAGGTGGTCGCCGGCACCGTGGCCACCGACTCCGGCCTGCGCGTCGAGGTCACCGCCACCGGCGACGACACCGCCCTCGCCGGCATTCAGAAGCTCGTCTCCGACGCCCAGGCGTCCTCTTCCCGCGCGCAGCGGATCGCCGACACCGCGGCCGCATGGCTGTTCTGGTTCGCCCTGGGCGCGGCGGCAATCACCGCCGCCATCTGGTCGCTCGTCGGCCTGCCCGACACCGCCGTGGTTCGCACGATCACCGTGCTGGTCATCGCCTGCCCGCACGCCCTCGGCCTGGCGATCCCGCTGGTGGTGTCCATCGCGACCGAACGCGCCGCCCGCGGCGGAGTGCTCATCAAGGACCGTCTCGCGCTGGAGTCCATGCGCACCGTGGACGCAGTGCTGTTCGACAAGACCGGCACCCTCACCAAGGGCGAGCCGACGGTGACCGACATCGATCCCGCCGGCACCCGGACCGAGGACGAGGTGCTGGCGCTGGCCGCCGCCGCGGAGGCCGACAGCGAGCACCCGCTCGCCCGGGCCATCGTCGGCGCCGCCCGCACCCGGAAACTCGACGTGCCCGCGGCCTCGGACTTCTCCTCCTCCCCGGCAGTCGGCGTCAAGGCCACCGTCGATGAAACCGTCATCGAGGTCGGCGGACCGTACCTGCTCGACCAGCACGAGGCGGACGAGCTCCCCGTCGCCGACGCCTGGCGCGAGGAAGGCGCGATCATCCTGCACGTGCTCGCCGACGGCGAGGTCATCGGAGCCCTGCGGCTGGCCGACGAGATCCGGCCCGAGTCCCGCGAAGCCGTCGACGCACTCCACGCAGCCGGGGTGCAGGTCGTGATGATCACCGGCGACGCCCAGGCCGTCGCCGACACAGTCGCGAAGGATCTCGGCATCGACAGGGTCTTCGCGGGCGTGCGGCCGGAGGACAAGGCCGCCAAGGTCGCCGAACTCCAGGACGAGGGCCGCAAGGTCGCCATGGTCGGCGACGGCGTGAACGACGCGCCCGCACTCGCCCAGGCCGACGTCGGCATCGCGATCGGTGCGGGCACGGACGTGGCGATCGGATCAGCCGGCGTCATCCTCGCCTCCTCCGATCCGCGATCGGTGCTGTCGGTCATCGAGCTCTCCCGGGCGACGTTCCGGAAGATGAAGCAGAACCTGTGGTGGGCAGCCGGTTACAACCTCCTCTCCGTCCCGCTGGCCGCGGGTGTCCTCGCACCGATCGGGTTCGTGCTGCCGATGAGCATCGGCGCGATCCTCATGTCCGTCTCCACCGTGGTCGTCGCCCTCAACGCCCAGTTGCTACGCAGGCTCGACCTCACTCCGCAAGCCAGCACCACCAGAATCCTCGACCGTTCCGCATGACCATGCGTCGACCGAAGCGCACCCGTTAGGAGGCCATCGATATGCACACCCCGAGCATCGCCACCGCCCCAGTAGCTCACGGCTACATCACGGAGAAGGAGCGCTATCTCGCCCGGCTCAGACGCATCGAGGGTCAGGCCCGTGGCATCCACCGGATGATCGAGGAGGACACCTACTGCATCGACATCCTCACCCAGATCAGCGCGATCACTTCCGCGCTGGAGAACGTCGCTCTCGGACTGCTTGATGACCACCTCAAACACTGCGTCGCCGGAGCCATCCAGCACGACGGCACTGAGGCCGAGGTGAAGCTCAAGGAAGCGTCCGACGCCATAGCCAGACTCGTCAAGTCATGAGGGGAACGTCATGAGCATGATTGGACGCGCGCTGCGATCCACACTCGACACCAGCGAGATCAGCGTGTCCGTGAGTCGCTGCTGCAACGCCGTGAGATGGGTCATCATCGCGACCACGAGGAAGAGCAAGAGCCGCCGATAGCGGTCGGCCTTGTCTTCGTTCCCCGGCATCACGAGAGCGCTGGGCCGACATGACATGTTACGACGCCTTGATTGCTCGGACACGCACCATCCATCGTCCGATTGGTCCAGTCGCCTACGACTGTGTGAAGATCATTGTCGTCCGGTCGGGGTCGGCGATCTTGTTCAGCGAATTTGGGGAACGACCAATCAGGCCCGGTGACGTGGTGCTGCTGGGCGCGAACGTGCTGTGCGGGTCGGAGCCGGAAGGCCACGTCACGGTCACGACGATCTACGCCGACACCGACTTCCTGCTCGATCAGCTGTTCTGGCAGCACGCCGATGTGCTCCGGGACCGTCTCGATGCGCAGGGGTTCGCTGACACGATCTACACCGAACCGGCGCAGGTACTTCGCCTCGGCGAGGATCGGGCGGGGATGTTGATGCCCTGGTTGGATGAACTCGTCGCGCTCAGCGTCGATGGCGTCTACCGGGAGCGTTTCCATCGGATGCAGGCGCTCTGGCACGCGGTCATCGACCAGATCTCGCCGTTCATCCGTATCACCCCCTACCGGACATCGCCGCACCAGCGGGCACGGCTCCGACCCACGCTGCCCAGGGACCGCCGATTCACACCGCTTCGGGCTGAAGCGCGACAGGTGCGCGATGCCCTGCAAAGCGATATCGCTCGGGGTTGGACATTGCCGGAGCTGGCGGGCATGGTGCATCTGTCCACGAAGCAACTCAGCCGCGTGTTCACGGACGCCTACGGCAAGACCCCATTGACGTATCTGACGATGCTGCGGGTCGAGGAGATGGCCCGCCTGCTGCGGGAGACCGACCTGACGATCGAACAGACGGGTCGGCGAGTCGGGTGGCGCTCCCGCAATCGCGCCTCAGCGGCGTTCCGCGAGTGCGTCGGAATCACTCCGAGCCGATACCGCGACATGAGGTCCGCAGACAGCAGTATGCCCACGTTTGAGACGTCGCTGCCCACCTAAACGACGCCATCCCGGGTCGTCACGTCCGCGGTGCTGGCAGGGCTGGTAGGCCGTTGTCTTACGTCAGGTGCCTCCGCGTTCCTGACGGCCAACTTACCGCTCTTCTGTTTGCTGACCGTCTCGACTCTCCGGATACACCTGGCTCACCTCGCAGGTGCAGGACCAGCCGCCCACACCCCAGGTGGCTGGGTCTACCGGGAGGAGGCCGAACGATGGCGACGAGGCAAGAGGAAGCCCGCAAGAAGCGGGAAGCGAAGCTCGACGAGCTCCACGAGCGCCTGACCGGCGCGGTCGAACAGCTCGTTACGGGTGAGGACTGGGCCGAGATGCTCCGGTTCGCCGCGAAGTTCCGGTCCCGCTCGTTCAACAACGTTCTGCTGATCTGGGAACAGCACGCGGCGAACTTCGAGGCCGGCCGGGTGCCCGAGCCGTTCCCGGCCTACGTCGCCGGCTACCGGCAGTGGCAGCAGCTCGGCCGGCAGGTGGACAAAGGTCAGCCCGGCTACCAGATTCTCGCCCCCGTCACCGGGCGGTTCGCGTCGGCGAACCCGTCGGACCCGAACTCCTGGTATCGCCTCGGTCGGGGTGAGAAGCCGAAACCGGGCGAGGTGGTGCGCTCGCGGATGGTCGGGGCGAAGCCGGCCTATGTATGGGATGTCTCGCAGACCACGGGCGATCCGCTCCCTGAGACGCCATCGCCGGTGCTGCTCGTGGGTGAGGCGCCGGAGGGGTTGTGGGAGGGGCTGGCCGGGCAGGTCGAGGCGGCGGGGCCGACGCTGATGCGGGTGCCGCACGAGGGCATGATCGATGGCGCGAACGGCAGGACCGACTTCGAGGCGAAGACGGTTGCGGTGCGGGAGAACATGGACCCCGCCGCGCAGGTGAAGACTCTCGCGCACGAGCTCGCCCATGTGCTGATGCACGACCCGGATTCCGAGGATGCCCGTCAGCATCGCGGGATCGCCGAGGTCGAGGCCGAGTCCGTGGCGTTGATGGTCGGTGCTGCCCACGGAATGGACACCACCGAGTACACGATCCCGTACGTCGCCGGATGGGCCGCGAACGTCGACGGCAAGGAGCCGGTCGAGGTGGTGCAGGCCACCGGGGAGAGGGTACGTAAGACCGCCGCCGGCATCCTCGATCAGCTCGACACGACCCAGGTGCCCGATGGCACCCGCCGGGCCTGAGCCGCGACGCTGCGACCCGGCAGAGCCCGGCGCAGGACGCCCCGGCCCGCGCTGCCGAGCCGTCGCCGGCGCGACGGGCGGCACCGGAGCCTGACCGTGGGCGGCGCGGGGATCGAAGGGCGGGGGCTGTGATAAGCGGCCGGAACCGGTTCACCGCCGCGCTGCGGCAGATGGATGCCTCCTGGCCGCTGCCGGAGGCGGCGGTGCTGTTCGCCCGCGCCGGGGTGCCGGTGTTCCCGTGCGCGCCGGGCGGGAAGCAGCCGATCACCCGCCGCGGCTTCCATGACGCGACCACGGATGTGGCGCAGGTGGAGGCGTGGTGGGCGCGGTTCCCGGCGGCGAACATCGGGATGCCCACCGGCGCCGCCTCCGGCGTGGTTGTCGTGGACGTCGATGTGCACGGCGTCAACGGTTACGACGCCTTCACCCGCGCGCGCCGGGCCGGGCTGGTGGACGGGTGGGAGACGCTGGTGCGCTCACCGACCGGCGGCCTACACATCTACTACCCGGCCGCCCCCGGCGGTGAGCAACCGTCGTGGCAGGCCGGGAAAGCGGGGATCGACTTCCGCGGCGATCGCGGCTACATCATCGTGCCGCCCTCGCGACGCCGCATCGACGGCCAGCACGTGCTCTACAACCCGACGGCCTTCGCCCCGACCGACAGCCGGACACTGGAGGCCGGCCGGCTACGGGACTTCCTCGATCCGAAGCCGCCGCCCCGCCCACGCCGGACAGGGCCGACGGCGGCGCCGGAGGCGATGGCGGACCGGTTGGCGGCGTGGGTGGCGCGCCGACAGGAGGGCGAGCGCAACGCCGGCTTGTTCTGGGCGGCGTGCAAGCTCGCCGAGAACGGCCTGCCCCCGAGACGACGCCCTCGACGTGCTGCAGGCCGCCGCCGCGCACGCCGGGCTGGGCGAGCGAGAGATCACCACGACCGTCCGCTCCGCCTACCGCGCCGTCGGCACCGCACCGCCCACGGCCACAGGTGCCGGGTCGCGGTTCGGGCCTCGCGTCCCGTCGTGCGGGCGCGCCGGCCAGGGGGCTGGGATGAGCACGCGGGCCGGGGCGTCGGTGGGCGGTGGTCGGCGGCGCGTCGGGCACGGTGCTGATCGGCGCCGGCGCATTCTGGCTCAGCTTCGTCGCGCTGGCCGATCTGGCGGTGCGCTCGGGCATCGTCGCCGGGCAGGCGTGGATATGGCCGCTGCTGGTGGACGGGCTGATCGTGGTCGCCACCGTCGCCGTCGTCGCCCTCGACGGGCATCGGGCGGCCTGGTATCCGTGGACGCTGCTGATCGCCGGCGCGGGCATGTCGGTGACCGCGAACGCCGCCCACGCACTGGTGACCGCCGAGGCGTCCGTGCCGGGGGTGCTCGCGGCTACGGTCGCGGCCGTTCCACCGCTGGTGCTGCTGGCCAGCACCCACCTGACCGTCGTCCTCACCCGCCCGGCCACACCCACCGAGCAGGCCCCGGTGCAGGAAGCCGCTGTGCTGAGCGCCGACCCGAGTGCGCAGACCGGCGACGCTCAACGGCTGGCGCTGCCGGAGCGGTCTGCGCCCGCGGTCGACGCTGAGCCCGAGGCTCCGACAGGCCGGCCGCCCAGGCCTGCCACCGATTCGATCCCCGCGGTGCCGACCGGACCCGAACCGGAGCCGGCGCACGAGCCCACCACAGAGCCACCGGCCCCACCGGAGCCGGATACCTCGGATGAAGCCAGCACCCGCCCCGCACCTGCACAGGATGCACGCCCCGCACCCGTCTCAAGGGCCGCCGGTTCGGTCCCGGATCGACGTGCGCGAGCTGCGGCGCTGCGGGAGGCGGGCTGGTCGAACAAGCAGATCGCCCGCGAGCTCGGAGTGCACGCCTCGACCGTGGGCCGCTGGTTTCCGCGCCCCACCGGCAGCAGCGGCGAGTCAGAAACCCCAATGAAGGAAGACAAGGAGAAGGATCATGAACCCGAACGAGCATGACCACGAGCACGCGGCACGGCGTGAGACGCCGCAGGCGACACGCCCCGAGCCTGCGGAACGGGCGATGGCGCCGGATGCGATCGCCGCCGCCGATGTCGACCGCACGACCAGCCCGGACGCGGAGCGCGCTGATCCCGATCCGGCGTTGCGGAAGGCGCGCGGGGTGGACTGGGTGCGTTCCTCGGACCTGCTCGCCCGCGGCAGCGGGGTCGCCTCGCGCCTGGCGATCGACTTCGAGGCGAACCTGGCGCACAAGGCCCATGACCCCCTGGCCCGCGGGGCCAAGCGGCTGGCCCAGCGGACGCGGGAGCTGCCGCCGGTCTCGGCGTTCGGCCGCAGCACCGGCCACGACGGCGCTGGGCGTGGCCCGGTCGGGATGAGCTGAGGTGATCGGCGATGACCACGATCACCGATGCACCGGATGCCGGGGCGGGTGCGTGCACCTGCTTGCCAGGAGGTGCCGAGACCATGACGACGAACACCACGAATACTGCCGGCCCGGAGTACGTGTCCGGTGCCGGGCTGCGCGCTCTGTTGCGGCGACTGCACGCGGCCGGGGATCGGGCGTGGGCCGATGATCCGGTCGCCGCGGAGCTGATGCGGTTCTGCGCGGAGAAGTACGGCGCGTTGGCCCGCAAGCACTCGTTGGACCCGTGGGAGGCCGCCAGCGCGGCGTTCGATGTGATGCGTACCAGGTCGGCCAGGGAGGCGCATGACCCGTGGGGCGTGGTCACGCACGCGGTGCGGATCACCTGCATTGCCGAGGAACGCGCCCAGGGCCTGCTCTGCTCGACCCATCAGGCCCGCCGGCCGCATATCTCGGCGTTCCACGACGCCGAGCGCATCTCCGACCGGGAGACGCCGCTGTGGGAGTATCACCCGGCGTTCCAGGTCACCGACCCCGAACCCGAGACCGACCCCGCCGGCGGCAGCGCCGACAACGGCGACGGCGACGCCTGTGGTGGGGTGCGGGCGGGAATGTCGGCGTCGTCGGCGATGGAGGACACGATCGCGCTGTTGACGATGCTCGGCTGGGAGCCGGCGACGGCGCGGGCGTCGGTGGAGCACGTCTGCGGGGCACTGGCCAAGGCCGGGGCGCGGCACACCGCGTATGAGACGTTGCGCCGCGACCAGCACGCCCGGGCGCTGCTGGACCTGCCGGGCCGGTCCTGGACAGCGTTGCTGAAGGCGCTGCTGGGCAGCCCGCACCCGGCGTTGGCGGCGGCACCGGCCGGGCGGGGTGTGCTGCTGCGGTTGCTGATCGGCGAGACGCTGCCGGTGCTGCTGCGCGATGACGATCTCGTGCTCACCCTGTGCCTGGCTGCCCCGACCCGGCGCCGCCGATAACCGAGACCGCACACAGAGAACCGACAGGTCGGGAGAGGGGTGAGTGGTGATGGGGATCGAGCTGGAGCGCACGGTCGACTCGATCCAGGTCGGCACGCGCCACCGCACCGACCTGGGCGACATCGACGCCCTCGCGGCGTCGATCCGCGAGCACGGCCTGTTGCAGCCGATCACCGTCACCATCGACGGGGTGCTGGTGTGCGGCAGGCGGCGTCTGGCCGCGATCCGGCAGCTCGGCTGGCGCACCGTCAGCGTCTGGGTGCGCAGCGGCATCTCCGACCGGCTGGGGCATCTGCTGGCCGAGCAGGACGAGAACCTGCACCGCAAGCCGCTCACCCAGCTCGAAGCCGCCGCCTTGTACCGGGAGCTGAAGCAGCTCATGGCCGAAGACGCCGAACGCCGGCAGGTGGCCTCCCGGTTCAGCGCCGATCATCAGCCGAGTACCGACGGTGGTGGAAATTTTCCACCACCGTCGGGGCCGGTCGGAAAGGCCCGCGAGCAGGCGGCCGCGATGATCCCCGGCGGTACGTCCTACAAGACGATGGAGAAAATCGGCCACGTCCAGCACGTCGCCGATGACCCCGACGCCCCGGAGGCGTTACGTGAGCTGGCCACAACCGAGCTGGCCCGGATCGAGGCAGGCGGGCCGGTCGACCCGGCCTACCAGCGCATCCGCGCCGCGGCCGCCGAGGTCGAGCAGGCACGCCAGGCCGAGCTGCACGCCCTGGCTGAAGAAGCCGTAGCCCGCGTCACCGGCCCGGGTCGCGGTACGAAACGTAAGACGCCCGCCACCGAGACGGTGCGGGCGCCGGGCCGGTGGCCGGTGGCGGCGTTCGTGCAGACCTGGACGTCGCTGGCCGGCTGGTGGACCCACTAAGCTCCGGACGAGCTGGCCGCCGAGCTCACCGACGACCAAGCGCGCGTGTTCCTGACCGTGGTCGACGGCACGGTCGCCTTCGCCGACCGGCTGCGCCCCCTGCTCACCATCGACCCCGCCGAGGTCGGCGAGGCCGGCGATGATGCCGCCGGCGAGGAGCCCGCGCAGCACGGCGCCGCCGAAGAGGGTGCGGTGCCGCCCCGGCACCTGCGCGCCCTCTAGCCTCGCCACCCCGGCCCGCGCCGGGTACGGGGTGGAGGCCGTGCACCTGGACGGCATGAAGACTTCTGCTGCTGACATTCCGCCCCGCAAGCGCGTGATCGTGCTGATCGCCGCGGGCCTGTCCGTTCTGCTGCTGGCCGGGATCGGCGTCTACGGACTCATCCAGGGCCCGCGCACCGGCCCACCCACCGATGACGACCCGGCTGCGACGAGTGCCCCGTCTGAGGACGGCACGCCGATGCCGGGCCGGATCGTCCCGGTGGAGCGCAGCAGTGACCCGGAGACGTTCGCCCGGAATGTCGCGACGGCGGTGTTCGCGTGGGATACCGGGGCCGGGTTCATGCCGCTGGACTACACGGCGGTGGTGATGGAGGTCGCCGACCCCACCGGCACCGAGCAGGCCGGCCTCGCCAATGACCTCTCCGCCTACCTGCCTGTCCGCGAGGCGTGGGTCGATCTGCGCCAGTACGCCACCACCCAGCACCTGGAGATCACCGATGCGTTCGTGCCCGAGGCGTGGGCGACCGCCGAGGCGCAGGCCCAGCCCGGGCAGATCACCGAGGGCACGACAGCGATCACGATCGAGGGCGTCCGCCACCGCGCCGGGGTGTGGAACGACGAGCCGGTCGCGTCCGAGCACGAGGTGGCGTTCACCGTGTTCGTGATCTGCGAGCCCGCCTACGACACCTGTCATCTGCTGCGGCTGTCCGAGCTCGACAACCCCCTGCGCTGACCCGGACGAAGGAGGGGTTGTTGTGGTGAAGAAGCTCGCGATCGTGCTGCTGGCGCTGGTGCTGGCGGCGCCGTTGTTGTCGATGGTCGGGATCGGGCTGCTGATGAATCCCGCCCTCACCTCGACCTGCACCGTCCCCGGCGGGGGCTTCACCGTCGGAGAGGTTCCCGACGAGCTGACCGTGCGCACCCGCGACGGTGAGGAGTTCACGCTCACCAAGACCCAGCTGACCCATGCGGCCACCATCATCGAGACCGGCTCCGGCATCGACGGGGTGAACCGGGACGGGCTGCAGATCGCGATCATGGCGGCCCTGACCGAATCCACGTTGCGCCAGCTCGCCAACCCGAGCGCCTACCCGGAGTCGGCGGAGTATCCCAACGACGGCAACGGCAGCGACCACGACTCGTTGGGGCTGTTCCAGATGCGCCCGCAGGCCGGCTGGGGCACGGTCGAAGAGCTGATGGCCCCCACCTATCAGGCCGAGGCGTTCTTCGGCGGCCCCGGCGGCCCCAACGCCGGCTCGCCGCGGGGCCTGTTGGACATCCCCGGCTGGGAAGACATGGGCAAGGGCGAGGCCGCCCAAGCCGTCGAGGTGAGCTCGTACCCGGACCGGTACGAGAACTACAGCCCCGTGGCCGTGACGATCCTCGACGCCCTGCTCGGCACCGATACCGGTCCCGCCGCTGGCGATGACCCTGAGGCGGTGCCCGCCGTGGCCGGGGTGACGGAGTCGTCGCGGGTGGTGTTCCCCCTGCCGGAAGGCACCTGGACGCCGACCAGCCCGTTCGGGCCGCGCGTGCACCCGATCACCGGGGAGCAGTCCTTCCACACCGGCAGCGATTTCTCCGCCGCCGACGGCACGCCGATCCTCGCCGTCGCCGACGGCACCGTGACCGTGGCTGAGTTCTCCGGCGGCTACGGCGGGCTGGTCGTCATCGAACACACGATTGACGGCGACACGGTGGCGACCGCGTACGCGCACTCCTGGGAGCACGGCATCCACGTCAGCGCGGGCGACCAGGTGACCGCGGGCCAGCACATCGCCGACGTCGGTTCGAGCGGCATGTCTACGGGGCCGCATCTGCACTTCGAGGTCCGCCAAGGCGGCACCGACGGCGACTACATTGACCCCGCCGCGTGGCTGAACGACCACGATGCCGCCGATCTGCCCGAGGCCGAGACGGGCCCACCCTCCGGTGGCTGCGACCCCGACACCGGATCACCGGGTGGGGAGCCGGAGCCGTTCACCGGCGAGAACCCGGACGAGCTGGTGGAGGACCCGACCACCGGCGGGCAGATCACCCGCCGCACGCTGCACCTGTATCAGCAGACCTCGGCGGCGTTCCCGGACACCACCTGGGCCTGTTTCTCGCCCCGCCCCGGCAGCGTCTCCGAACATCCGCTCGGACGGGCGTGCGACATCTCTTTCGGGAACGCGATCGGGCAGCTGCCCACCCCGGCGCAGCATGAGCTCGGCTGGGAGGTCACGAACTGGCTGCAGACCCACGCCGAGACCCTCGGGGTGGAGTACCTGATCTGGGATCAGAAGATCTGGTCCCTGGCCCGCGACAGTGAGGGCTGGCGCGACTACGACGGCGGCGGCATGCACGACGCCGACGACATCACCGGTGGGCACCGCGACCATGTGCATCTGACAGTCGCTGATTCGGGCGGGGGCGCGTGATGGACGTGTTCCCCGATTTCGAGGGGCTGGCCGGGATCGGTGAGATGGAAGAGGTCATCGGGGCGCTGCTGATGTTCGTGCTCATCATCGCCGTGCTCATGCTCATCGTCTCCGGCATCGCCTGGGCGATCGGCGCGTCGACCGGGAACTATCAGGTCGCCTCCAAGGGACGTGCGGGTGTGCTCGTCGCGCTCGGCGCGGCGATCCTCGCCGGCAGCGGCGTCGCCTGGATCAACTGGCTCGTGTCGGTCGGCGAACAGCTCTAACCCGGACACCACGCGCGCTGCGCCCACCCTCGGCGGACTCGTCCGGGGGTGGGCGCTTTCTCGTGCTGGCGGGTCGGGGTGCACCTGGTGGCAGAACCATCTTTCCGTCTTCGTCCAGAGGAGTTCTGCCGTGATCGACATCGACCCCAACAGCTCGGGCCTGCCGGGCATCGACCAGCTGCGCGACATCGTCGGCGCCGTGATGACCGTCGGCCTCATCCTGTCCGTGCTCGCGCTGATCGTCTCGGCGATCGTGTGGGGTTTCGGCTCCAACTCCTCGAACCCGCACCTGGCGGGCCGGGGCAAGATCGGCGTCCTCATCTCCTGCGGCGCGGCCGTGATCTGCGGCGCGTCGGTGACGCTCATCAACTTCTTTTGGGACGTGGGCCAAGCGGTGTGAGCACCCGCCCTCCTCTCACACCCCTGTCCTGTAAGGGAGGTTCGTGATGGCGCTGTGCGATATCCCCGTCATCTCCAACGTGTGCGACTCGGCCGGTGAGGCGGCCGCATCGCTGGTCTCGGCCCCGTTCGACTGGTTCGCTCAGGCGGTCGGCGGCGCCGCGGGCTGGCTGCTGGAAGCGATGTGGGCGGTGTTCGACACCACCACGATGGTCGACGTCACCCAGGACGGGTACGTGTCCGTCTACAACCTGCTGTTCGGCATTGGCATCTTCATCGTCCTGGTCTTCTTCTGCTTCCAGCTCATCCTCGGCCTCATCCGCCGGGACCCGACCGCCCTGTCCCGCGCCGCCCTCGGTGCCGGCAAAGCCGTGCTCGGCAGTTTCGTGGTGATCACCCTGGCCGCGCTGGCGTTGGAGATCACCGACCAGCTGACCATCGGGATCATCCAGGCCGCCGGGGAGACGACCGGCACGATGGGCGACAAGATCATCCTGCTCGCCGCCGGCCTGACCGCGATCAACATCTCCGCACCGGGCGTCGGGGCGATCGTGACGATCTTCCTCGCCGGGCTGATGGTGGCCGCGACCGCGATCGTGTGGTTCTCCCTGTTGATCCGCAAAGCGCTGCTGCTGATCGCGATCGTCCTCGCCCCGCTCGCGTTCGCCGGGGCGGCGTGGGATGCGAGCCGGTCGTGGATCGGGAAATGGGCGGCGTTCGTGCTCGCCCTGATCATCAGCAAGCTGGTGCTGGTGGTGGTGCTCCTGATCGCGATCACCCAGATGGCGACCCCCATCGAGGCCGATCTGACGGCGATCACCGAACCGATCACCGGCATCGTCATGCTCGCGATTGCCGCGTTCGCGCCGTACATGGTCTATCGCGTGATCTCTTTCCTCGGCTTCGACCTCTACAACACCATGGGCGCCGAACAAGAGGCCAAGAACGCCATGAACCGGCCCGTCCCCGTCCCGGCCACGCCCTCCGGCGATGGCCCGAAGCGCATCCTCGACGGCGGCGGTGGCGGTGGCGGTGGTGGTGGCGGGGATGATCCGCCTCCACCCGGCGGCGGAGGCGGATGGCGGCGGGGGGAAACCCCGCCCCCCCACCCCCCCTCCCGGCGGTGGCGGGGGTGGAACTCCGCC